>JAISDM010000191.1 GCA_031264885.1 Peptococcaceae bacterium
TTCCCCGACGCCCGGTACGGGTATGACGTGGCGGATCCCCATAAGGTGAAAATCACCAATATCGGCACTGACCCCACCGGTGAGTTGACGGTGACGTGGACCGACGGTGACCCGAGCGCGTTCGTATACCCTGGCACGATTCCATCCATAGCGGTGAACGGAGACGCGAACTTGATCATTTCTCCAGCGTCAAACCTCACGCCGAATCCAAATGGAACGCCCAAGACCTATACCGCGACTTTGACCGTCGGAAGCAGCAGTTTCTCTAACCTCAAGCCCAAAACATACCGGCTCAGCTTCACGGTTCATCCGGACGAAATCATTGACATTCAACCTGTCATTCAGCCCGTCGCGGCCATCGACGGCGGCATAGCGGAATACGCGCCGACATTCCCGGACGCGTCCGCCATAACCGCGTATCTGAAATTCACCTATCCGAACGTTACGGCTATCGGCTCGGAAGATGCTGGCAGCGCATCCATACCGGTCAGCGACTGGGCGGATGCAGACGGTTATGATCCGGACAAGCCCGGCAGCTATACCTTCACAGCCACACTGGGGGCAATCCCGCCGCCGGTGAATTATGTCAATCCTCACAACCTGACCACCTCTGTGGAAGTGACGCTTGCGGCGCCGGTGGACGCCATGGCGCCGCTGATCCGGCGAAGCCCGGCTTCCTACGAGGGTTTTGTCGGCGAACGGCAGCCCTATCGCCTGACGGTGACCGCCGAATCTCTGGACGGGGGCAGGCTCAGCTATCAATGGTATACAAACACCGTAAACGATTATTTGCTCGGTTCTCCTTCTCTTATAACCGGCGCGAACTCAACCCTGGAGGATTACTCCATTGCGCTGGATTCAGTCGGCGCGACGTATTATTGGTGCGAGGTGACAAGCACAAACACAGATCCGCGGATTACCGGCAATAAAGCCGTAACCGTCAAAAGTCACATCGCGGAGGTCGCGGTCCGATACGCCGTACTTACGGTGGAAGGCGGCGAGGGCGGCGGCGAATACACTGTGGGCGACCGCGTTCCCATCGCGGCCGACCCGCCTCCCGATGAGCAGATCTTCTATCAGTGGATCCAAAAGTCCGGCCCCCCGATCACGCTGCCGGACGCCGCGACAGGTACAGTTGCCATGCCTGCCGGCGACGTATTTATCGCGGCGGAATACGCGCCTGACGCCCTGTACCGGCTGACTGTGGTAAACGGCGCGGGCGGCGGCAGTTATCCCGCGGGCGCTCAGGTCGGCATCCGGGCGAATTCCGCTCCGGCGGGGCAGGTCTTCGACCGGTGGGAACTGACCGCGGGCAGCGGGACGGCGCTCCCGGCAGGCTCGGCAGGCACGGTCACTATGCCCGCCGGGGATCTGACCGTCACCGCGCGCTACAGAACCGCCGATCCCGGAACGCCGGATTATCTTCTGACAGTGGTAAACGGCTCTGGCGGCGGTCGGTATCCGGCGGGTACACAGGCGACCGTTACGGCGAATCCCGCGCCGGAGGGTCAGGTTTTCGACCGCTGGGAGCTGACCGCGGGCAGCGGGGTCGCGCTGCCGGAGACGGCGGTTGGGGCGATCGTTATGCCGGCGGAGGATGTGACCCTTACGGCGCTGTATAAATCGGGGACTTCCGAACCCCCGGAGGATGGGGACAGATATACGCTAACGGTGGTGAATGGCACGGGGAGCGGACTGTATTCGGCGGGCGCTCAGGCGGTCATCGCGGCGAATCCCGCGCCGGAGGGGCAAAGCTTCGACCGCTGGGAGCTGACTGCGGGCAGCGGGGTCACGCTGCCGGAAACGGCGGTCGGCGCGGTCGTTATGCCGGCGGAGGATATCACTGTCACGGCGCTGTACAAATCGGGGAATCCCGAACCGCCGGAAGGTGGGGATGAATATACGCTGACGGTGGTAAACGGATCTGGCGGCGGGCGGTATCCGGCAGGTACACAGGCGGCCATCGCGGCGGATCCCGCGCCGGAGGGGCAAAGCTTCGACCGCTGGGAACTGACCGCGGGCAGCGGGGTCGCGCTGCCGGAGACGGCGGTCGGCGCGGTCGTTATGCCGGCGGAGGATGTGACCGTCACGGCGCTGTATACATCGGGGAATCCCGAACCGCCGGAGGACGGGGACAGATATACGCTGACGGTGGTAAACGGCGCCGGGAGCGGGCGGTATCCGGCAGGCGCCCAGGTGTCTGTCACGGCGAATCCCGCGCCGGAGGGTCAGACCTTCGACCGGTGGGAACTGACGGCGGGCGCCAGGGCGGCGCTGCCGGAGGCGGCGGCCGGTACGGTCATTATGCCCGCAGGCGATCTCACGATTGCCGCGCTTTATAAGACAGCGGTATTCCCGCCCGGCGGCGGAGGAGGAGGCGGAGGCGTCAATAACGCTTCCGGCGGCGGTTCCTCAGGGGGTTCCGGTTTGGCGCCCACAGCCGACGGCGGGCAAATCAGCCTGGATTATTCCAGATCCGGCGGGACGGTAGTCATCCGGCTCCCGGAGATCAAAGTGCGGGAGATCGCCGGTAAAGCCGCGGATGGCGCCGCGGAGATCAACATCCGGATGATGACCGGCGCCACAGACGTGACATTTACGCCGAAAGAGGGTTTGCGCGACTTGACTGCCGGCGGGCTGAGCGTTACGGTGGATTTCCCTCTGGGCGCCGTCACCCTGGACAGCGCGGCGATACGGTCCCTTGTGGCGCAGGCCGCCGGTTCGGATATCACCATCGCGGTCAGGCCCGCAGCGGCGTCGCCGCTCGCTTCCAATCTGGCCGCGGCGCTGCCGGGCGGCGCCGTCGGCTACGATGTATCGGTCTACTCCGGCGGGCGGCTCATTCACAGCTATACCGGGAAAATCAGTGTCGCCGTGCCTTATGACGGCAGGCTCCCTGTCGCCGCCTGGTACGTCGGCGGCGAGGGCGCCGGCAGCGCTGATATAGAAAAAATCGACAGTTTTTACAGCACTCTGGCAAAAACCGTCACATTCACGCCGCCGCATCTGTCGCTGTACGCTGTCGGTTATGCCGGCGGGGGCTGGCCGTTTGTCGACGTCCGCGAGGATGAATGGTTCTATTCCGCGGTGGAGTACGCGGCGGCCCGCGGGCTGATGGAAGGCGTGTCCGAAACCGTGTTTGAGCCGAACGCGCCGGCGACCCGGGGGATGTTCGTCAGCATTCTCGGCAAAATAGCGGGCGCCGATATAGTAACCTACGCGGAGAATCCCTTTGCCGATGTGAAATCCGGGGAATATTACGAACCCTACATCCGCTGGGCGAGGAAGAAGGACATTGTGAGCGGTGTGGGCGACGGCAGGTTCGATCCGGAAAGCGGTGTGACCCGCGAACAGATGGCGGCGATTTTGGTAAATTATGTCAGGCATATGAACATAACGCTGGGTTCCGGCGCCGGCGCGGTGTTCGCCGATGAGGCGGACATCAGTCCCTGGGCGAGGGACGCCGTGAGTCTGCTGGCGGAAGCCGGCGTCGTCAAGGGCGTGGGCGACGGCCGGTTTGCCCCGGATCAATACGCCACCCGCGCGGAAATAGCCGCGATATTGTCCAGGATTACCCGCGGCGTGTGAGGTTAGTCGGATTTTTTGGATTCCGGGACAAGCCCGGAATGACGGAAGAGGGAGCCCGGAATGACAGAAAAAGGGGCGGAATGACGCGGAATGACGCGGAATGACGGAACAAGGGGGGCGGGGCGGCAGAATGCCGCCCCCTACGGTGTCGTGGGCGGACGCGTTTGCGAAGGTGGCAGAATGACACGTGGGCGGACGCCGTTTGTGAAGGTGATAGGATGCGCCCCCTACGGATATTTTGACTTTGCGCGAATTATGGTATAAATTCCTATATTTTTGACTCTTGAATTCGTGGCGGGAGTGTGGTAACATAAATCAAGAAACAAAAAAACCCTGCGATGCTCGTGCATTGCCGTCTCGTTTTGAGCCAACATAGATTATACGGGAGCCTGGACTCTGGTTGTGGTTTGCATGCCTTTCATTTTATGTCAGGAGCGATGAAACAGACAGGAGGGCACCCACCTGCGTGAGCAGGTTCAAAACAGCGGCCCCACGGCATAGGTGGGGTTTTTTTCTACACGCGGCGGGGGGCGCGGTCCATTGACGCGCCTCACTTCGTCTCAGTCCGCTTCGATGCGCTCCTGCGATTTTTTTCGCCATTGCTTGGTTTTTTCGTACAACGTACTCAGGCTGCATCCGCAGATATCGGCGGCTTCGATGCCGGAGATCGCTCCGGCGCGCCATTGGTCGTATATTTCCAGGAAATTTTCCGGCAAGGCCAGGGAGGTTCTGCCGAAGGACACGCCCCGGGCCTTCGCGGCGGAGATGCCTTCCGCCTGGCGGCGCAGCAGGTTATCCCGCTCTATCTGAGCGAAGAAGGAGAGGATCTGGAGCACCAGGTCGCTGATGAATGTGCCCAGCAGGTCTTTACAGTAGGTCGTATCGAGAAGCGGCATGTCCAGCACCTTGATGTCCGCGCCGATATCCCGTGTGATGAACCGCCACTGGTCAAGGATTTCGGCGTAATTTCGGCCGAGCCGGTCAATGGACTGGATCAGCAGTATGTCGCCCTGTTTCAGCCGTCTTAACATTCTCTGGTATGCCGGCCGTTCGAAGTTCTTGCCGGACTGTTTGTCTATGTACAGGTTTCTGCGGGGAATGTGATAAGGCCCTAAGGCGATTCTTTGACGGTCCGCGTTCTGATCCTGTGTTGACACCCGAATGTAACCATATTTGTTGCTTTCCATAATGTCAGCCTCCGCGTCCACGATCTGAGCATGATAAGCATGGTAAAAGTATAACATAAAAAAAGAATATGATAAACGGAGACTTGACGCATTGTTATTAGGTAGCTTATAATTTTCACAGAGGTGATTGCAATGGCATTGACACATGTATCGGATCAGCAGTTTGACGGGGAGGTCTTGAGCGAGCGGCAGCTGGCTGTGGTTGATTTTTGGGCGCCTTGGTGCGGCCCGTGCAAGATGCAGGGGCCCATTGTGGAGGAATTGGCCGGCCAATATGACGGGAGGGCCAAGATCTGCAAAATGGACACGGACCAGAATCAGGACACGGCGGTCAAGTATGACATCATGAGCATTCCCACGCTGATCTTTTTCAAAGACGGCAAAGAGGTCGCGCGTAAGGTGGGGCTGACGCCCAAAGCGGAATTGTCCCGGATGATCGACTCGTATCTGTGAGGACAAATTAGATGGATTTGTTTACCAATCTGGGCGAACAGGCGCTGAAGCAGCGGATGCCCATGGCCGCCCGGATGCGGCCAAAAACCCTGGAGGAGTTCATCGGACAGGGGCATATTCTGGGCCCGGGCAAACTGCTGCGGAGGGCGATTCTGGCGGATCAGCTGGGGTCGGTGATTTTTCACGGGCAGCCGGGAACCGGCAAGACCAGCTTGGCTTTCGTGATCGCCCAAACCACCCGGGCGGCCTTCATCCAGTTAAACGCGGTGACCTCCGGGGTGGCGGATCTGAGGCAGGTGGTCCGGGAGGCGGAAGACCGGCTGAAGTTCCAGCAGCAGGGCACGGTGCTGTTTATCGATGAGATTCACCGTTTTAACAAAACTCAGCAGGACGCGCTCCTGCCCTCGGTGGAGGAGGGCAAGGTGACTCTGATCGGCGCCACGACGGAGAATCCCTATTTCAGTGTGAACGCCGCGCTTTTGTCCAGATCCAGGGTCTTTCGGCTGGAGCAGCTGAGCGATGGGGATGTGCTGACCCTTCTGAACCGGGCGCTGACGGATGTGGAGCGGGGGCTGGGAACCTATCGGACGCGGGTTTCGGAGGAGGCGCTGAACCACTTGGCGGTTTCCGCCCGGGGGGACGCCAGGCAGGGGCTGAACGCGCTGGAACTGGCGGTTTTGTCCACCATGCCGGGACCGGACGGGGTGAGGGCTGTCGATTTGGCCGCCGCGGAGGAGTCCATCCAGGAGCCTTCTGTGGTATATGACAAAACCGGGGATCAGCATTATGACGTAATCTCCGCGTTCATCAAGAGTATGCGCGGCTCCGACCCGGACGCGGCGCTTCACTACCTGGCGCGGATGCTCCACGCGGGGGAGGATCCCCGGTTTATTCTGCGCCGGATTCTGATCGCCGCCTCGGAAGACGTGGGCCTGGCGGATCCCATGGCCCTGGTGGTGGCCGTGGCCGCGGCCCGGGCCTTTGAGCAGGTGGGAATGCCGGAAGGGTATCTGACTTTGTCCCAGGCGGTGCTGTACCTGGCGAACGCGCCGAAGAGCAATTCCGTACTGGCGGTCTACGACGCCGCTGAGGATGTGAAAAAAGGCCGCTACGGCCCGGTGCCGGCCCATTTGAGGGACGCGAGCTATCCCGGGGCCGAGGATATGGGGCATGGCAAGGGCTACCTGTATCCCCACGACTATCCGGGGCACCGGGTCAGGCAGGACTATCTTCCGGAGGCGCTCCGGGGCAAGGTTTATTACAAGCCGGCCGGAACGGGCCTGGACCGGGGCGCGGGGGGCGGTGAGCCCCTTGAGTAACTGGAGTAAAAACACCGGCGCCGGCGAAGACCGGTTTGAATCCGAGGGAAGGACAAACCTGCTGGAAGACCTGGTCTATGAGCGGTATGACCAGACCCCGCCTGTCTCGGCGGAGGACGGAGCCGGAGGCGGGGGCGGCGCCGGGGATGTCGCGGGCGCCGGGGACGCCCCGGGGGCGGGCGCCGCTGTTTCGGATCCGGGGGAGGCGCCGGCCCACGGGCCTCTCGGGGAGAAGCCGCCCGGGAAACCGCCTGAGATACAGCCGGCGAAACCCTTCAGGAAGCCGGCGCGTTTCTCCGACCGGGTCAAGATCAACCAGGCGATGCGCGTCATGACGGAAACGCTTTTGGAAGAGAGCGTAAAGGAGCAGGAATTCCTGTCTTTTTTCAAGATCCCGCTGGACAGTTATCTTCATTTCCTGCGTTCAGGGGAGGGGGAGGCCGCCGGCGCGGTCGCCCGGCAGATGGTTCGGGTTCTGAGAGCCAGAGGCACGGATATGAGCCGGTTTGAGGCCGCGAAGGACGCGCTGCGCCGCGAACGGCTCTGGGTGGAGCGGCCCCGCCTCGTATGGCATGAAAGGATCGGCGCGCTGGTGGGCGCTTTGGCGGAACAGTTGGATTCGAAGGAGATCGTGGTTGAATAAGACCTATTGCAGAAATTGCGAAAAAGAGACGGTCTACGTCATAAAAACGGGGATTCAGGAGAGTGTGGTCAAAGGGGTCTCCATCCACACTCAGGTGGAACACGCCTATTGTCAGGAATGCGGCGCGAAGGTCTTTGTGCCTTCCCTCAGCGAAAAAAACCTGAGCCGGGTGGATGAGGCGCACCGGAAGCGCATCGGCCGGATTCAGCTGCCGGAGATACTGAATTTGCTGGAACAGTACAATATCGGCGCCAAGCCTCTGTCCTTAATGCTCAATTGGGGCGAATGCACCATTCTGCGGTATCTCCGCGGGCAATTGCCGGACAAGGAACACAGCGACCGGCTGCTTTCCCTGAGGGATCCCGAGGTTTTTTCCAATTTATTTTCGGAAAGAAAGGGCATTTTGACCGGCGTGGCCAGGCGCAAGGTGGACAAATCCCTGGCGGATCAACTGAAGCCGGACACGAAGGAAAACATCAAGAGAAACATGCCTAAAGCCGCGTTGCTGCTGTTTTTTGATCAGGAGCCCGGCGACTGCAACGGGAATAAGTCCTTCCAGCTGGAGCGGTTTGTGCAGGCCGTTTTGTTTCTGGCGCAGAAGGGCATACCCGTCACCCGTCTGAACTATCTCCTGTGGCTGACGGATGTGCTGCATTACAAACGGAAGAAGGAGTCGATCTTCGGCGTCCCGTACCGCCGCTTCGAAAGCGCCGTCGCTCCGGACCGGCATTTCTGGATCTACGGCGCCCTGACCGAGACGGATATTTCTTTTATTTCCCTGCAAAACGAATGGATCGTCCAAGCGCTTCACGAAGCGGATTTAGGCGGGTTCAGCGAGTCTGAGCAGGAAATCATCAAAAATATCCGCACGCGGGAATCCAGACCGACCGAGGACTTGATCCCCGATATTCTGCAAAAAATATCCATGATCAAGCCTTTTCACGAGATCCCATTCAGCCTGGCCGCGGAATGGATCAGCTACGGATCAGTTAAGGAAGGGGTTTTAACCAATGACAGGTAATGAAATCCGCGCGAAATTTCTGGATTATTTTCAGCGAAAGGGGCATACCCGGGTGGAGAGTTCCTCGCTGGTTCCTTATCATGATCCCACGCTTCTGTTCACCAACGCGGGAATGAATCAGTTTAAAGATGTTTTTCTCGGATTGGAGAAACGTCCTTATATCCGGGCGGTCACCTCCCAGAAATGCGTCCGGGCGGGGGGCAAGCATAACGATTTGGACACGGTGGGGCGCACGGCGCGGCATCAGACGTTCTTTGAGATGCTGGGGAATTTCTCTTTTGGCGATTATTTCAAGAAAGAGGCCATTCAGTTCGCCTGGGAGTTCCTGACTGTGGAATTGGGGCTGCCTCCGGAGAAGCTGTATATTACCGTTTATGAGGACGACGGTGAGGCGGCGGAGCTGTGGCGGACGCTGACCGGCGTTCCGGCGGAGCGGATCATACGGCTGGGGGAGAAGGACAATTTCTGGTCGATGGGGGATACGGGGCCTTGCGGGCCGTGCAGTGAGATTATGTTTGACCGGGGGGAGAAATACGCCTGCGGGCCGGACTGCGGCATCGGGAAATGCGACTGCGACCGGTATCTGGAGATTTGGAATTTGGTATTCATGCAGTATAACCGGGACGAGGGGGGGGCGATGACGCCCTTGCCCCGCCCCAGCATAGACACGGGTATGGGATTGGAGCGGGTGACCTCTGTCATTCAGAACGCGGAGAGCAATTATGACACGGATCTGCTGAAGCGGATCATCGAGGGTGTGGAGGCGCTCAGCGGGAAGACCTATTTCCAGGATCAGCGGGGGTTCCCGTTCCGGGTGGTGGCGGATCATATCCGGGCCTGCTGTTTCCTGATCGGGGACGGGGTGCTGCCGGGCAATGAGGGACGCGGTTATGTGCTGCGGCGGATATTGCGGCGGGCGGTGCGCTTCGGAAGGGTGCTGGGCATAGAAGGGGCGTTCATGCACAAGCTGGTTCCCGTGGTGGCGGAGCTCATGGGGGAGGCGTATCCGGCGCTGGTTGAACGGCAGGCGGACATAGCCCGGGCGGTCTCCCGGGAGGAGGAGCGGTTCCTGGAGACCCTGTCGGAGGGCATCCGCATGGCCTCGGACATGGTGCTGCGGCTCAGGGAGCAGGGGGCGGCGGTTCTGCCGGGGAATGAGATGTTCCGGCTGTACGATACGTATGGATTCCCGATGGATCTCTCGCGGGACATCGCTGAGGAGGCCGGTCTGAGCGCGGATGTGGAGGGCTTCGAACGGGCGATGGAGGTTCAGCGCCGGAAGGCGCGGGAGTCCCGGCAGAATGTGAGTGTATGGGATTTGGCTCTGAATGTGACGCGTCTGGTTCCCAGCGGGGAGGCGACGGTGTTCGTGGGTTATGACGCGCTGGAGGCCGCCGCGGGGGTTCAGGCGCTCCTGTGTGAGGGGGAATTGACCCAGACTGCCAATGAGGGCGCCTTGGTTCAGGTGGTGTGCGGCCGGACGCCTTTCTACGCGGAGAGCGGCGGTCAGGTATCGGACCGCGGCCGGATGGAGGGCGCGAATGGATTTGTTCAGGTGGAGCAGGTGGTGAAGCTGCCGGACGGCCGTTTCGTGCATCAGGGCACGGTCTCCGGGCAGATTTGGGCGAATGAGACTCTGACCCTGAAGGCGGACGCCGCGTTCAGACAGGCCATGTGCCGCAATCACACGGCGACGCATCTGCTGCACAGGGCTCTGCGGGATGTGCTGGGGGATCACGCGCAGCAGGCCGGCTCCCTGGTGGATCCGGACCGGCTGCGCTTCGACTTCAACCATTTTGACGCTGTGACTCCGGAGCAGGCGGCGGAGGTGGAGGCGCGGGTCAATGAGGCGATTCTGGCCGCGCTGCCGGTGGTCTGGCGGGAGATGTCTCAGAAGGAGGCCCTGGAAAAAGGGGCGACGGCTCTGTTTGGGGAGAAATACGGGGATGTGGTCCGGGTGGTGGAGATCGGGGACCGATACAGCCAGGAGCTGTGCGGCGGCACCCATGTGCGCAACACCAGTCTCATCGGCTCCTTCAAGATCACCGGCGAGAGCGCCGTGGCTTCCGGTGTCCGGCGGATCGAGGGCGTTACGGCGCTGGGGGTGCTCAAATACCTGGACGGCCAGGAGAAGCTGCTGAAGCGGACGGCGGCTTTGTTAAAAGCGCCGGCGGCGGAGCTGCCCGGGAGGGTTCAAGCCCTGGTGGACGATGTGAAGCAGGCGCAGAGATCGCTGGCTCAGGCCGAGGCGAGGATCGGGCGGATGGAGTCGGAGGATCTGCTGAGTCAGGCCCGGACCGCGGCTGGGGGGCGGATGCTGTCGGTCCGGGTCACGGCCCGGGATCAGGAGCAGCTGCGCGCTCTGTCCGATGTGTTCCGGGATAAAATGGGCTCGGGCATTGTGGTGCTGGGGGCGGCGGCGGAGGATAAGGTCAGTCTGATCGCCACGGTGTCCAAGGATCTGACGGCCAGGGGCGTACACGCGGGGAATCTGATCCGTGAGATCGTGAAGGAGGCCGGGGGCAGCGGCGGCGGCCGGCCGGATATGGCTCAGGCCGGGATGAAGGATCCGGGGCGGCTGGACGAGGTTTTGACCCGGGCGTATGAGATTATGGAAGCGGCGCTGGCAAAAGAAACGGGGTCCGGGCCGATCCCGGAATGACGGGCGCGGCGCGGAACGACGGGGCGCGGCGGTAACAACTTCAATTCGTAATTTGGCAAAACCTCCGGTGAAGGAGGAGATGTGTCCCTTACGGACTCCGCGTTTTGAATTTCTACGGCTCAATTTGCTGCAAAAGCCAAACTCGCTCCGCTCAAACAGTGGCTTTTGCGGACGCAAATTTCGCCTAGAAATTCTAAAACGCTCCGCCTAATCG
>JAISDM010000181.1 GCA_031264885.1 Peptococcaceae bacterium
CCGGCGGCGGAGGCGGAGGAGGTGGTGGCGGCGGTGGTTCAGCCGCGGTGGTAACCACCACCACACAGCCCGTCACTCAAACCGTTGAGGACGAAGAGACGCCCGAGGGCGCGGCGGTGGTTTCCAGATTTATCGATATCACCGGGCATTGGGCGGAACATGTGATCAACGCCTTGGCGATCCGAGGCTATGTACACGGCTTCCCGGATAATACCTATTTGCCCAACGACTCCACGACCCGGGCGCAGTTTGTGGCGATCCTGAGCAATATCTTCGCCACAGGCACGAATGAACTCACCCCGACGGGCGGCTTCTCATTCACCGATGTGCCCGCCACCGCCTGGTACGCCGGTTCCCTGGCCTGGGCCGCCCAGAAATCCCTGGTCGTCGGATATTCGGCGACGGAATTCGCGCCGGATGAAGATATCAACCGGGAACAGCTGGCGGTGCTGATCGTCCGTTTCGCCAAAGCCTTTAACATTCCACTGACAGACGCGGCGGAAAGGATCACATTCGCGGACGGCGACACCATCTCTCCGTATGCCGTGGAATCGGTATATACGGCGCGGGCGAACGGACTCGTCGTAGGCAAACCGGGCAATCTGTATGATCCCAAAGGCAAATCCACCAGAGCGGAAGTGGCCGCGGTCATCTACCGGCTCTTAGAAAAAGGCCAGTACCTCGCCAACGCCCCAAAACCGGCCTCAACGCTTTAGCAGAGGCCGCAGACCGCAGCAGACAGGGAATAGGGAAATTAAGCTTATCCACAAAAAGAGATCGGAGCGCGTCCAGCGCTCCGATCTCTTTTGTTTATTTCCTAATGGACGCTGCCCTGCCGTTCCATCTTATGGGAGCGTTTATATTCGTACATCTTCTCGTCCGCGATAGACAACAATTCGCTTTCACTGTGTGTATTGTCCGCGTTTACTTCAATGACGCCGTAGCTCATGCTGTGATTATAGAGAGCGTCCGGCCCGTTATTATACTGAATCAGCATATCCCGCAGGGCTTCCAGCTTGTTTTGGGCGTTGGACAAGGTCCAGTTCTGAGCCAGGAGCATAAACTCGTCGCCCCCCAGGCGGCAAATGACCGCGTCCGGCGAGAACTTCCGCAGCACGCCGGTAACGCAGAGGATGTATTTATCCCCTTCGGCGTGACCGTATTTGTCATTGACATATTTCAAGTTATCCATATCGACGAAACAAATAATGAAGGTTTTGCCCTGAGCCAGCCATTCGGACAGCAGCTGCATACCGTAATGGCGGTTAAAAATCTGAGTCAGCGTATCCTTATAGGCGACGTTTTCCAAGGCGCGGATGCGCTCTTTGTCCACGCTGACATCCGTCAGCACAAAAGCGACGGCCTGATGTTCATACCAATGCAGGGCGTAAATCGCCGCTGAAAAGAATTGCGAAATATCGCCGCGCTCTAACTCCAGTTCCGCTATGCGGGGACTGGAATTATCAGGAAGATTATAAGCGTAGTGAGTCAGCCAGTTACGCAGATCCGGCTCCAGATTTTTGGTAATCAGGCTGCTCTCCACGGGACGGTTAATGTATAGCCACTCGCCTGTTTCTTTGGCCACCACGACGATCCATTGGGATATCTGCCCGGTGATGGCCTCAAATAAACTGTTGCTTTGAGCCAGCGCCTGGGTTTTGCGCTGACCGCTTTCTATTTCCGCCATTAACGCTTTTTGCCGTTGATCCAATTGTTCGATCATCGTATTGAAGGCTTTGGCAAAATCGCCCATAAAACCCACACGCTGCTTATAATCGCCTTTCGCGACTTGCTGGGTCTGCCAGGTCAGATGCTTTAAAGAGGAATGCAGCGCTTTAAGAGGAGCGGCCATTTCGTTGTCGGGCGATGGAAGAGCATTGTTCAAATCCCCTTTGGACAATGCTTTTGCCAGATTCCTGGTCTCCAACACACATTCGGAAAAATACACCAGACCTTCTCCCAGCGGGCGAAAATCCTCCGGCAAATTCTCTATATTCAATTTGGCATGTGAAGCGTTATACAGCACATCCCGTAAATAGTTAAACAGAGTTTCCGCCACAGGATCCGTGAGACTTCACCTGCCCTTCCTTCGATGGCCTGCTCATTAATCGTATGTACAAGACCCTTACGCAGTCACATGTCCCTGGAAACGGCAGACCCTGTCCCCGTTCGCCCAGCAATCCACTTCCCGCACAAGGTATTGTTTGCCGGTATAAGCCTCCAAAATGCCGGCGATAAAGCCTTCGTCATAATTGCAGACATTCTCGTTGGTAACGGGCAGCCCGCTGCAATCCAAATCCTGACCTACGGTCAGCGTCAGATCCCCTGTATCGGCGTCGAAAGCCTCCATGCGAAGAATTCCAATCTTCAATTGTTCCAGAGATTTTTGAAGATTTGCCACAAAAGCGTCGAAATCCGCGTTTAAGTCCAAAACATTCTTCGCGAATTCCGTCCCCGCCAAAAAACCGGCGTCGCGAAAGAACTCATTGGCTCTTTCGCTGTCAAAAGCCTTCGTCAGCACATCGAGCATCGTATATTGCATCAGGCGATATACCAATACGGGCATGTCCTCCCCCAAATCTCCGCGGCCCTCTTTAATGTCGCCCAGCATATTCCACGAGAATGAGCTGTGACTCTTATTCGCCGCAAACACATTTTTCATACCAAATCCCTCCTTAAAATGGATAAGTTCCCTCAGAAATACAAAATCCGCCCGCTCGTCACGTTCTTGAACCTGCCGCGACGCTTTGTCCTTTCAATAATTATGAATCAAAAACGTGCTAGGGTCACAAAGTTATTTTTTCCATTATATTTCTGATCATGCGTTTTGTCAATTGTTTGGTAACTTGACGATTTCACTCCAGTAGCCGTCCGGGTCACTGATGAAATAAATCCCCATGACTTCGTTTTCATAGCAGATACAGCCCATTTTCTTGTGCTTCTGATAAGCGGCGTCGTAATAATCCGCCGCGAAGGCCATGTGAATCTCGTTATCTCCCAAATTATACGGTTCCGTCCGATCCCTCAGCCAGGTAAGCTCAAGCAAGTGGCCGGAGACGCCGTCGCTCATAAACGCCAGTTTGAAGCTTTTGTCGTCGGGCTCAACGGTATTGACAATATTCAGGCCCAGCGCCTCGTGATAAAACGCGACGCTTTTATCTAAGTCGCGAACATTGAGATTATTATGTACATATTTAAAACGGGGCCGGGGGGCGGCGGTTCTTTTTTTACCCGAACTCGGGCCTTCCTTTAATTGCCGCCGCAATTCCCCCAGTTCCAGCACGGCTTTGCGATGGTCGATCAAAACTTTCATCCTGGCCTTGAATTCCGCTTCCGCCACAGGTTTGCTGATGTAGTCGTTGGCGCCCAGTTCGTAGCATCGCTGAACGCTTTCCCTGTCGGAAAACCCCGTAAACATCACGATGGCCACATTGGCATATTGGGGATTCGCGCGGAGCTCCCGCAAAACATCTATGCCTGAAATCGGCTCCATCACCAAGTCCAACAAAATGATGTCCGGGTTTTCTTTGGCCACGATATCAAGACAGTCCAAAGGATCCTTGCATGTCAGGGTTTCGCAGCCCATATCCAGATTCTTGATATATTCCTGGGTTACCGCCAAATTAAATCTTTGATCGTCCACCACTAAAATTTTCATCGACGTCACGCTCCATAAGTTTCGTTTTTTTGTATACTATACCACAAATATGAAATTACCGCCAGCGGGTAACGCTTATCAAAAACGGGCGGCAGAATGCCGCCCCTACAACCGCGTCATTCGTAGGGGCGGCATTCTGCCGCCCCAGACCGTCCGAAAACATCAAAAATCGCATCGTTAGCACCGTATATAGTGTGCGAATCCAAGCGAATTACCCTATATGTTGTGTGTTGGGAATGTTTAGGGTGCGTTTTCGGACAGTCTGGCCCGGAAAAAAGGCTTGACACACGCAGGCCGAGCCCATATACTGAAAAAAACAACATACGTTAACGCTGGGGGAGCTGTTAAAAGCTGAGAGAGCCGCGCCGCGGCTCAACCCTTTGAACCTGTGTGGGTAATCCTACCGGAGGGAAGCGAGGCATTTCGTGAGAAAGCGGCGGCTCGTTTCCCGTACACATGTGTGTACGGTTTTTTTGCGTTAATGAAGAAGGAGGAGCAAAAAAATGACAACGTATCTTTACAGTGTGGTGGAGCAGTTTTCGGAATTGAGCCTGGCGACGGTCAGCGTGCTGGCAGGCGTCCTTTTGCTGGGGATTTTGCTTCTGGCGGCAAGCAAAAAGGTTCAATGGAACGCCCGGATGATTTCTTACGCCGCCCTGGCGATCAGCATGTCATTCGTGCTGTCGTACATCCGGATTTACCGGATGCCCCAGGGCGGCTCTCTGACTTTGGGCTCCCTCTTGCCCCTGATGCTGTTCGCGTACGCCTATGGACCATTGGCGGGCTGCGTGGCGGGCGCCGCGTATGGGATGCTGCAGCTGCTCCAGGACATGTACATGGTGCATCCCGTCCAATTGCTGCTGGACTATCCATTGGCTTTTGCCGCCGTGGGCTTGACGGGTCTGGCAAGCAGGCTGGGCCGGCCGTCCGGCCTCAGCGGGCGCCTGTTTATCGGCATCTGGGCCGGCGGCTTGGCCAGGATCGTTTTTCATGTGGTTTCCGGCGCGGTTTTTTTCGGGATGTACGCGCCTGAAGGGCAAAACCCCTGGGTTTATTCAACATTATATAATTTGACGACACTTTTGCCCGACGTGGCGCTGTGCGCGTTTATCTCCCTGGTTCCCGCCTTCCGCGTGTTATTGGAGTATCAGAGGCCCCCGCGTAATTTTTATAAAAAAAGCGAAAAAAGTTATTGACAGAGACAAAACGGGTGTGATAATATACAAAGGCCGCCAAAAACGAGCGGCGACCGGTCTTTGAAAACTGAACAGTTGAAAGCAAGCGTTTGGTAAGGAAATATC
>JAISDM010000274.1 GCA_031264885.1 Peptococcaceae bacterium
TTTCACTTGCCCTTTCGCCGCCGGACTGCGTTGTCGTCAGTCGCCATACCACTGCGGGTATGCCTCCTTCCTCCGCCTTGTCCGACGACGAAATTGCGGCGTGAAACTATCACATCTTACTTATTTAACGAATCCTGAGTTACTTCCGATAATCAGAGCGCGCGTTTCTCTTCTTTCTGGGGACAGGCACATCCATCTCGTCCACATCCATGACGATGCCGGCGATTTCGATGACGGCGTAATCTGAGGCGGGAAGGCCAAAATTATCCAGGCACTCGCAGCAATTATCACAGATCTTCTTCGGGTTTAAGTCGCAATACCGGCATTCATGGCAATGGTCGCATATTTTGTTTTCGTTTAACTGACACAGGTTGGATCGTGGTTTAGACGGCGTCATGGGTTCCCTCTCGCTGTTTGGTTGTATCTGCTTATATATTAAGCGATGGCGGGTTCAAAATCAAGACCGTTTTAGCGCCATGTATCATTGCGGGCCCCTCTCAATTTTATCTCACGATTTCCCAATAGCCTGATCTGTCGGAGCCAACGCGCTTAATCACCCCTGTATCACGGAGCTCCTTGATTTCCCGTGAAATTGTGCGTGTAGACAGTCCGGTTATTTCAGACAGCGTGTTTTGTGTGGCTTTAGGCTCTGCGGAAATAGCGTTTATAATTTTTTCGCCGTTTTTTTCTACGCCAGTATCATCGCCATTATCTACGCCATCTACGCCAATATTTTCGTCAAGTGGCGCGGATGTTTTGCCATAATTCAAATTCTTTAATGTTACGATAAATGACTGTTCCGTCGAACGGAACATGGGCGCGGCGCCTTCGGGATACGCGTCTATGAGCGATAGTCTCTCGGCTTATCAAGGGCGAATCCTGTTTTTTGCTTGTATGTCGCCTCAAACAGAGTGTAGCTGTATTCCGAAAACGCGTCCTAAATATTACCAACACACAATATATGGGGTCGTTTAGGTGAAATGACACGCTATATATTGTGTTGACGATGCGATTTTTGCCGTTTCCGGACGGGGACGGGCGGCAGAATGCCGCCCCTACGGTATCCTGAACGATGCATCTGTAGGGGCGGCATTCTGCCGCCCGTCTTTGGCAGACGCAATTCTAAGAATGAAAGGATGTGATACTACTCCACTGGACGGGGCGGTTCCGGCTCAGGCGCACCCGCGTCCCGCGCGTCCGCTCCATTCCCGGTTTCCTCTCCGGTCACGGTTTTCGCCTCGCCCCCGGTTTCCTCCCTGGCATCCCCCCGCGCGGCGTCCCCCTGCGCAACCGCGCCTCGTGCGGCTGCCTCCTCCGCGAGCGTCCCCCGCGCGGTGTCCTCCTGCGCACCTGCGTCCCCCGCCACGGCTTCATCCTGCGCCGACGCATCCACGTTCCCCCGCGCATCCGCCTCCACCCCGGTCTCGGCGTTCTCCCGCGCGTCCGCGCCGTCCCCGGTTTCGGTGTCCTCCTGCGCCGGCGCCTCCCCAGCTCCGGCTTCCCCCGCTACGTCCTCGCCGTTCCCGGCTCCGTCTGCGTCCGCGCCGGCTCCGGCTCCCCAGGCTTCTTCCCACGCCGGCGTCTCCCCGGCAGCGTCCCCGGCTTCCCCGGCCGCTTCGCCGTCCCCGGCTTCCCTGGCCGCTCCCGGGGCCTCCGCGGGCGGCAGTTCCCTCAGGCTTTTGAATCCGAAGTATTTCAAGAAATCCTGGGTCGTGCCATAGATCATCGGCCGCCCCGGGGTCTCCTTCCGTCCCTTTTCCTCGATCAGCCCGCGCTCCAGCAGCGTGCCGACGGAACTGTCGCTGTTGACCCCGCGGATATCGTCGATCTCCGGCCGGGTGACAGGCTGCCGGTAGGCGATGATGGACAGAGTCTCCAGAGCGGCTTGAGTCAGCGTGTTGAGCCGCGGCCGGACCAGCCGCTCGATGTATACGGAATGTTCCGGCCGGGTCGCGAAGAGGAATCCCCCCGCCAGCTCCTCCAGGGTAAATCCCCGGCGCTCCCGCTCATAATCCGCTTTGAGGTCCTTGAGCTGCGCCAAGACCTCGTCCTCCGGTATCTGCGTCAAAGAAACCAGCGCCTTAACGCTCAGCGGTTCCCCCGATACAAACAGAAGCGCTTCCAAAATGGATTTTTCTTCATTGGGAAACAGTGTGCTGATCGGAAACGCCTCCCGTTTTGTCCAAATATCCCGGTATCAGGCACAAAAATATATCCCCGAATAATTGAGTCTGCCTGAGCGAGATCAGCCCCCTCCGGGCCAATTCCAGCGTGGCCAGAAAAGCGGCCGCCAGCCTCTCCCGGTTGAATGAGGCATCCATCAAATCCAGAAACGCAACCCCTTCGGGACGGTCGTACAGCACCTCCATGATGTAAATCATCTGATCGCCGATGGTGATCTCATCCCGGTAGTACTCCACCACCCGTTCGCGGTTTTGCCAAATACGCCACAGCCGGACAAAGGAATTCGTCAAGTCTTCCGCCGTCAGATCCCCGATGGGATTGGCCGGGGGAAATAATTTAAGCCAGCGCGCCTCATCCGGATCCCTGAAATAGATCTTGGCTTGCCGGCCTTCCTTTTCTTTCAATTCCAGAGCTTTTTCCCTGTATACACGGTACTCAACTAGCCTCTGAACCAGCTCTTCCCTGGGATCCGTCTCCGGCTCAGCCTCTTCCTCCTCTTGTTTGCGCTTGGGCAGAAGCATCCGCGCCTTGATGGCCAGCAAGGTACAGGCCATGACCATAAATTCGCTGGTCAGCTCCAGATCCATTTCCTCCGCCTGATGGATGTACGTCAAATATTGGCGGGTGATCTCAGCGATGGGAATTTGATAGATATCCATCTCATTGACATCAATCAAGTGCAGCAGCAAATCCATAGGCCCCTCAAACACAGGCAGGCTCACTTGGTAGCCGCTCATGCCCCGCCCGTTCCCATACATTCCCGCACGGCCTCCAGCGTCTTTGCCGCCGTCTTTCTGGCCGTTTCAGCGCCATTCATTAAAATATCCGTCAAAACCTCCGGGCGCGCCTCATAGAACTTCCTCCGCTCCCACACCGGCGCCAGCACCTGCTCCAGCTTCTCCCAGACGGTCTTTTTACAGTCCGTACACCCTATCTGGCCTTTTTCACAAAAACCCCGGATAGACGGCAGCTCGTCCTCGTTGTATATGGATTGATATTTATACACCACACAGACGTCGGGATGTCCGGGATCCGTCTTGCGGATTCGGGCCGGATCCGTGATCATAGACCGGACCCTCTCCTGAATCTCCTTGGGATCGGCGGATAAGGCGATGTCGTTCCCGTAACTCTTGCTCATCTTGCGCCCGTCCGTCCCCGGAAGCATGGATATCTTCGCCAGCCTGGCCTGAGGCTCCGGGAACACATCCGTCTGGTACAAATGGTTAAAACGCCTGGCCAATTCCCGGCAAAACTCAATGTGCGGAAGCTGATCCTCCCCCACCGGCACCGTATCCGCCAGGTACACCAATATGTCCGCCGCCATCAGCAGCGGATAGCCCAGGAACCCGTAAGTGGTGATGTCCTTCCCCTGTTTGCCCAATTGAACGATCTGATCCTTATAGGTCGGAACGCGTTCCAGCCAGGACAGAGGCGTAATCATGGAAAAAAGCAGATGCAGCTCCGCGTGTTCCTTCACCTGGGATTGGATGAACAGCGCGCTTTTTTGCGGATCCAGCCCGGCGCTCAGCCAATCCAGAAGCATCAGCTTCACATTCTCCGGGATCTCCCGGACCTCGTCGAAGGATGTGGTCAGAGCGTGCCAGTTGACGATGCCAAAGAAGCACCGGTATTCCTCCTGAAGCCGCACCCAATTCTGCAAAACGCTCAAATGTCCGATATGCAGCCTGCCCGTCGGCCGCATCCCGCTGAAAATAATTCCGGCTTTGTCCATAACCGCCCTCCTGTTATTCCGGGCTTGTCCCGGAATCCACTTCCTTAGCCCATGCCGGACACACCCCACGGCGTACCCCGTCATTCCTGTTTAGCCCATGCCGAACACGCCCCGCAGGGCCTCGGCGAAATTAACATACGCCTCTATCATCCCCGAGGCAAAAGGCGTCACAATGAAGCCAACGCTCCGGGTCAGAATCAACACCAGCAGAATCAGGTTGCCGTAGCGCTCAAAGAAATATGTGTAACGGTAAAACCTGGCCGGCAGCGCCCCGAAAAGCACCTTGGACCCATCCAGAGGCGGAATGGGAATCAGGTTGAAAAACGCCAGATACACATTGATCAGAACAACCTCCATAAGGAAATTATTCCAAAATACCCCGCGCGGTTCCAAAAGAACCCAGCACAGCACCGCGATGAACCCCAGCAACAGATTCGAGACAGGCCCCGCCGCCCCCACCAGAACCATGCCCGTGCGGGCGTCCACCTTCACAAATTTGGAAGGATTGACCGGCACCGGCTTCGCCCAGCCAAACCGGGCGACGATCAGCATCAGCAACCCGATGGGATCCAGATGCTTCAGAGGATTCAGCGTAAGCCGGCCCTGCGCCTTCGCGGTGTCGTCCCCCAAAGCGTAAGCGGTCAGCCCGTGACACATTTCGTGGATCGTCAGCGCCAGAATGATGACCAGTAAACGAATACCAAACTCATAAATATCTCCCATGAAATCCTCACTTTACCTCATGAATTTATTATCTCCTTCAATTCGTAGTTTAGTTCGACATCCTCCCCCTCCACCGGGTATTTGCGCCAAACTACGAATCGCAGATTATCTCAGCCGGTCGGGCACCACATCGTTGCGGATGATATCCTCCGGCGTCTCCCGTTTCACAATAATATCCGCTTTCCCCCCGTTCACCAGAACCACAGCAGGCTTAGGCAAGCGGTTGTAATTGCTGGACATAGAATAATTATAAGCGCCGGTAGAGAACACCGTCAGCAGATCCCCGGGCGCCACGCCGGGCAGTTGGACGTCACGGGCGACCATGTCGCCGCTCTCACAGCATTTGCCCGCGATGGACGCGGTCACGGTCAGCGGATCATTCATCCGGTTGGCCAGCGCCGCCTCATACTTCGCCTGATACAAAGCGTACCGCGGATTATCCGTCATACCGCCGTCCACCGCCACATACACGCGCACATCCGGAATCACCTTGACGTCGCCCACTCTGTACAAAGTGATCCCCGCCGCCCCCACAATGGAACGCCCCGGCTCAATGACCACCCTCGGCACCGGCAAGCCGTACTTGCCCGTCTCCTGACGGACAGCGTCCATGATGCTCCGGGCGAAACTCTGAATGGGCTGAGGATCGTCGCCCTCCGTATAGTATATGCCAAAACCGCCGCCCAAGTTAAGCTCCTCCAGCGCGACCCCGGTTTTTTCCCTGACCTCGCTGACAAAAGCGACCATATTCTGAACAGCCAGCCGGAACGCCTCAATCTCAAAAATCTGGGACCCGATGTGGCAGTGAACGCCTTTCAAACGCACATGCTTGCTCTGTATTATTTTTTGAATCAAATCCATAGCCTGGCCCGTGGCGATGGCCTGTCCGAACTTGGAGTCCAGCTGGCCGGTCTGCACATATTCATGGGTGTGGGCCGCCACATTCGGCGTGATCCGCGGAACCGCCGAGACCGTTTGGCCCAATTCGGCGCAGACCGATTCCAGCGTATCCAATTCCGCCGGGTTGTCCACCATTATCCGTCCCACATTCGCCCGAACCCCGGCGTAAATCTCCTCCCGGCTCTTGTTATTGCCGTGGAAGCAAATACGCGCCGGGTCAAATCCCGCCTGAAGGGCAGTGTACAGCTCCCCTCCCGACACCACATCCAGCCCCAGCCCCTCCTGAGCGACGACGCGAACCATCGCCATCGTCAAAAAAGCCTTCGCGGCGTACAAAACCTCATTCCCCGGATAAGGCTCGATATAGGTCTCCCTGTATTGCCCGCAAACCTCACGGATATAAGCCTCATCCATAATATATAAAGGCGTCCCGAAGTTCTCGGCCAAATCCACCGTATCGCAGCCGCCGACGGTCAAATGCCCCTTCCCGTTGATTGCCATGGTTCCGTGCAGCCTCATTGTCTCCACCCCCGCTCTGATGTCGTCCATAATAGATCGTCTGTGTCATTGTATCATTCCCACCGGGACAGGGTCAATCATATTTATTGTCAACTTCGATTCGCAGTTTGGCGTTCCAGCGCCTATCGAGGACGGGCGGCAGAATGCCGCCCCTACATATGCATCATTCACGGTACCGTAGGGGCGGCATTCTGCCGCCCGGGCCGTCCGAAAACGCAATATCTTTGCGCGAATCACAGCGCGGTTTAATGTATCCCGAGCTTCGCGCAGCCCCACCGGGCGACCCTGCGGACGCGCTCGTCCCCGTCGTCAAGGGAAGCCTTGATCAAGCCGCGGTATTGGGCGCCGCCCGAATTGACCATGGCGCGCAGGGCGTTGGCGCGCCATTTCCAGCGGCCGTTTTCCCCGGAATACCAGAATCTCGGCAATATGACGTTTTTATAGGTCTCCTCATCCATCGCGAGCAGCCTCTCCGGACTGAGATATTCAACTGCCTCTTCCAAGCGCGGAAAAACCGCGTTCCCGCCGAGCTTGCCTTTATTCATAGGGCACACATCCTGACACACATCGCAGCCATACTGCCAGACGCCGAGTTTTTCCATCATTTCCTCCGGCGGCTCTTGCAGGAAGAATATCTGCGGAGCGGCGCACATGGGCCCGTTCATCGTAAACGGCGCGGAGAGCGCTCCCGTCGGACAGGCGTCGATGCACTTGCGGCAGCTTTCGCCGCAGGCGCGCTTAATTTCGGCGGCGGTGAGCGCCTCGTCGTAATTCAGGACGGTATCGACAGGTATCGTCTCGATCCATAAATATGATCCCACATCGGAATAGATAAAGTTGTTCCAGCCGAAGAAGCCGACCCCGGCGGCATCCGCCGCCATCCGCGCCGGAACGTTTCCGCTTACGGTATGTACTCCCTTTTCCTCCAGGAAAGCGACCAGCGCCGCGCGGGCCTTCGCGCCGTCGGACCAGCCGGTTCGGGCGTCAAAGAGGAGCGATTTGCCGATCCTTCCGTCCATGCCCTCCGGAATCTCATAGTGGGCGTAGCCCTTGGCCGCGACGACAATGGACCGCGCCCCCTCCGGCGGCGCGGCCATCGGCATAAGGTTATTGTAGAATCCCTCCGAGGCCGGGAATTGCTCCATCCGTTTTTTCAGCCGCCGGACATATTCCGGGAACCCGGAGGCGGCAATGATCCCGCACTTAATGTAACCCAGCGCCAGCGCCTTTTCTTTTATTTCTTCAGATAACGGCATCGCTCTTCATCTCCTTTGAAGTCTGATACAGTTCCAGCATATTCTCACGCATACGTTCAATCTCTTTGGGGCCGCCGGCAATCCGATACAGCAGCAGATGGCCTTCATAGATCGCGAAAAAACGCCGGGCGAGGGCATTGGCGGCGCTTGCTGAAATGCCGGAATACAGCAGCACAGCTTCAAATACGTCTATGAATTTTTCCAGTGAAGCGGCAAATAATTCTGTGACATCCGGGTCGGCAAAGGCCATTTCAGAAGCGATGAAAACAAACGGACAGCCGTAAATCCTGCCTTTTTTCGCGCTATCAAGCAATCCGTTCGTCATTTCAACGATGAACGCGTCCATCTCCGCATTCCTTGCCAGTTTTTTTATCCAGCTCAGAATTTTATCCTCATAGTACGCGGCGGTGGCCATTGCCAGTTCTTTCTTCCCGCTGAAATAAAAATAAAACGATCCCTTGGGCAGTCCCGCGCCGGTCAGTATATCCATGACGCTTGTGCCATGATATCCGTTTGCCCA
>JAISDM010000307.1 GCA_031264885.1 Peptococcaceae bacterium
TTTACCGGGGACGGGCGGCAGGATGCCGCCCCTGCGGATGCGTGATTCCGGGATTGATCAGGAACGCGAAAGAAGGGACGTGGATTCCGGGACACGCCCGGAATGACATGATATGATGGTTCCCGGACGGGGGCGGGCGGCAGGATGCCGCCCCTACGGATGTGTGATTCCGGGTTTGATCTGGAATGTCGGGGTCGATTCGCGTGGGCCGGTTGACAGGAGAAATTTTTTGGCATACAATAGTTTTCGTAAGGAAAAGATTCATTGAATAAGGCGGGGTGCTTTGTATGAGTTTTAAATAAGGCGGGTGCTGTGGAAGTGACGGCCGCCTTATTTTTTCGTGTAAGCGGGCGGACGGCGCGGAGGGACTGCGCGGGTGACCGCGGTTGTTTTATTAAGGAGGGAATCAATGTTAAGCGCGATTGTGGGAATCAATTGGGGCGACGAGGGCAAGGGCAGGATGGTGGATCTGCTGGGCGCCGATTATGATGTGGTGGTGCGGTATCAGGGCGGCAACAACGCCGGCCATACGGTGATCAATGATAAGGGGAAATTCATTCTGAATCTGCTGCCGTCGGGGATCCTCCGGGAGGATACGGTCAATGTCATGGGGGTCGGCATGGTGGTGGACATTGAGCATCTCTGCGGCGAAATCCGCGCTCTTGAGAGCAAAGGGATCCGGATCACGCCGGACAATCTGATGATCAGCGACAAGGCTGCCGTTTGTATGCCGTACCACGTGGATTTGGATGTCTTGGAGGAGGAGCGGCTGGGCGACCGGAAGCAGGGGTCTACCAAGCGCGGCATCGCGCCCGCGTACTCGGATAAGTACATGCACAAGAGCATCCGGATGGGGGATCTGCTCTTCCCCGGAACTTTGGGGGATAAACTAGCGAACATTCTGGAGTGGAAGAATCTTATGATCGCGGGCGGCTACGGCCAGGAGCCTTTCGAGGTGAGGAACGGTGAGACGGCGGGGTGGCTGCGCCGGTTCGGGGAGCCGCTGATCCCCTTTATCCGCGATACGGGCCGGTATCTTTCCGAGGCGGCCGCGGCGGGAAAAAACATATTGTTCGAGGCGCAGCTGGGCGCGTTGCGGGACATTGATTACGGGATACATCCTTATACGACGTCCTCCCAGACGCTGGCTTCTTACGCGGGGACCGGCGCGGGGATCCCCGGCGCCAGGCTGGACCGGGTCATCGGCGTCATAAAGGCATATTCCAGCAGCGTGGGGGGCGGGCCCTTCGTCACGGAGATGGAGGGCGCGGAAGCGGAAGCCCTCCGGGAAGCCGGCGGCGAGTACGGCGCTGCTACGGGCAGGCCGCGCCGGGTGGGCGCCTTTGATATTCCCGCTTCCCGATATGGCGTAAAAACCCAGGGCGCTGACTGTCTTGCTTTGACCAAGCTGGACGTGCTGGCGTATATGGACAAAATCCCCATATGTGTGGCTTATGAGGTCAACGGTGAACGGACGGAGCGTTTCGTCACCGGAGACGAGTTAGAGGCGGCGAAACCGATTTATGAATACGCGGAGGGATTCAAACAGGACATTTCCCAATGCAGGCGCAAGTCGGATCTGCCGAAAGCGGCGGCGGATTATATCCGGCGCCTGGAGGAAGCCGTGGGCTGCGCGATCCGCTATGTGTCCGTGGGACCCAAAAGAGAAGACTATATTGATATGAGCCGCTGAGGAGGGAATATATGTCAACCACCGTTCAAGAAGTCATAAATTTTGTAAAAGACGAAAAAAACGACATTAAGTTCATCCGGCTTGTTTTTTGCGATTTGTTCGGGCAGCAGAAGAATATTTCGATTATGCCGGACGAATTGCCGCAAGCCTTTGCGGAGGGCATTTCATTTGACTCCAACGCCATTCACGGGTTCGGCGACGTGACCCGGTCGGATCTGCTGCTGGTTCCGGATCCGGACACACTGGCGGTGCTGCCCTGGCGGCCTCAGCAGGGGCGGGTGGTTCGGTTTTACTGCCGGATCCGGAGGCCCAGCGGCGGCGATTTTACTTATGACACCCGGGGGATTCTGGAACGGATCACCGGCAAATACCGGGAGAAAGGCTATACCTTCAGGGTCGGCGTGGAATGTGAGTTTTACCTGTTTAAGACGGACATGGACGGGGAGGTCACGGACATCCCCTATGACAACGGCAGTTACTTGGACATCAGCCCTCTGGACAAGGCGGAGAACATCCGGCGGGAGATCTGCTTCTGTCTGGAGGACATGGGCATCAAGCCGGAGAGCTCCCATCACGAGCAGGGCCCCGGGCAAAACGAGATCGACTTCAAATTCTCGGACGCCCTGGCCAGCGCGGACAACATTCAGACCTTCAAGACTGTGGCCAAGTCCATCTCCGCCCTCAACGGCCTGTACGCTTCCTTCCTGCCGAAGCCTCTGGACGGGAAAAGCGGCAACGGGCTTCATATCAATATATCCCTGCTGTGCGGCGGCGTTAACATCTTCAAGGACTTCAAGAGCGGTCACGCCAGCACGGCGGAGAGCTTCACCGCCGGAGTGCTGGAGAAAGCCGCGGAAATGACGGTTTTTTTGAATCCCATCGTCAATTCCTATCAGAGGCTGGGCGCCTTTGAGGCGCCGAAGTATGTGTCCTGGTCTCACGAGAACCGCTCCCAGCTGATCCGGATACCGGCGGCGAAGGGGGAGAAAGTCCGGATGGAGCTCAGATCCCCTGATCCCGCGGCCAATCCATACTTGGCCATGGCGCTGATCATCGGCGCGGGGATGGAGGGCATCGACAAGGGCCTGACCCTTCCCGAGGAGGTCAAGGTGGATCTGTATACGGCGGACAAGGGCGTCACTTCCGCTTTGACCCGCCTGCCCCAGACCCTTCATGAGGCGGTGGAGCTGGCGAAGGGCTCCGAATTCATGCGCGCCTGCCTGGGAGACGAGGTGTTCGAGCGGTACATCGAAATCAAAGAGAAGGAAGCCGAAGCGATGTTCAAACTGTCCTTATCGGGGCAGGAGAAGCCGGATCCGAACCGTGAGAAGTATTTCAAAATCGTATAGGGGGGCAGCATGGATAGCGCTTTAATCGTTTCAAGCACGGAGAAAAGCATATCTTATTTGACGGATATACTTGAACAGGCCGCTATCATGAGGATTGCCACCGTCGGAACCGCGGGGGAAGCCAGACGGATCCTGATTCACAACGACTACGACCTGTGTGTGATCAACGGGCCTCTGCCGGATGAGTTCGGGGAGGCGCTGGCCCGCGGCATCGCCGCCAAAGGGATCGCCGAGGTCATTTTAATCGTCCGGTCGGAGCTTTTTGACGAGATATCGCACAAAGTCGAGGATTACGGGGTCATCGCGGTGTCCAAACCTGTCAGCCGGGCCATGCTGTGGAACGCGCTGAAGGTTTCGCGGGCCGTTCATAAAAGATTGCAGACGGCGCGGAATGAAAACACGAGGCTTCTGCAGAAGATGGAGGATATCCGCGTGATCGACCGGGCCAAATGTGTGCTGATCTCCAGCCTGGCCATGACGGAGCCGGAAGCGCACAAATATATTGAAAAACAGGCGATGGATATGCGGATTACAAAGAAAGCGGTCGCCGAGGCGGTTTTAAAGACTTACGAGAACTGAAGATTTGCGAGTTCAAAACAGTGTCGCTGGGGGGGAATGGCGGATGAACGACAAGATATATCTCACGCTCGAAAACGGAAAGATATTCGAGGGCAAGCGCTTCGGCGCGGAAGGTGAAGTGGTGGGGGAGCTGGTTTTTACCACGGGGATGACCGGTTACCTGGAAACCCTCACCGATAAGAGTTATTACGGGCAGATCATCGCTCAGACGTTTCCGCTGATCGGCAATTATGGGGTCATACCGGAGGATTTCGAGGGTTCGCGTGTTTACGCCAGGGGATATATCGTCAGACAAGGGTGTCGGGAACCCTCCAATTTCAGGAGCGAGGGAGATCTTGACGCCTTTTTAAAAACCCAGAATATTGTGGGCCTGCGGGACATCGACACCCGGGAGCTGACCAAGATCATCCGGCAAAACGGCGTGATGAACGGGAAGATATCCAGGGAGCTCACGCCTGGGGATATGGAGGAGATCCGTGCCTTCAGGATCGAGGACGCGGTGGCGGGGGTCTCGGTCCGGGCGCCCTATGTCCAGGCCCCCGGCGGCCGGGACGGCGGCGGCGCGAGGTTCCGGGTGGCCCTGCTGGATCTGGGGCTGAAGGAGAACATCAAACGGGAACTGGTGAAGCGGAACTGCGAGGTGACGGTTTATCCCTACGACACCAAGGCGGAGGGGATTTTGGGCAAAAACCCGGACGGGATCATGCTGTCCAACGGGCCGGGGGATCCCGCCGAGAATGTGGGCGTCATCCGGGAGCTGCGGAAGCTGGCGGAGTCCGGCGTACCCATATTCGGGATCTGCCTGGGGCATCAGCTGCTGGCGCTGGCGCGGGGGTTCAGGACCGAGAAGCTCAAGTACGGGCACAGAGGGGCGAATCAGCCCGCAAAGAACCTGCTGACGGGCCGGACGTATATTACCAGCCAGAACCACGGCTACGCGGTGGTGTCGGACAGCATCGATCCCGGGAGGGCTCAGGAATGGTTCGTGAATGTGAACGACCGCACCTGCGAGGGGATTTTGTACCGGAATACGCCGATTTTTTCCGTGCAGTTCCATCCGGAGGCATGCGGCGGGCCCCGGGACACGTCGTTTTTGTTCGACCAATTTATGGATATGATGGAGGTGAGGAAACATGCCTCTGAACCCATCCATTAAGCGGGTGCTGCTGATCGGCTCCGGGCCCATTGTGATCGGGCAGGCCGCGGAGTTCGATTACGCGGGCACACAGGCTTGCCGGGTGCTGCGGGAGGACGGGGTGGAGATCGTTTTGGTCAACTCCAACCCCGCGACGATTATGACGGACAACGGGATGGCGGACAAAATCTACATCGAGCCGCTGACTTTGACCACGGTGAAGCGGATCATAGAGAAAGAGCGGCCGGACAGTATTTTGTCGGGACTGGGAGGGCAGACGGGCCTGACGTTGTGCATGCAGCTGGCCAGGGACGGCTTCCTGGACAAAATGGGGGTGCGGCTTCTGGGCTCATCCCCGGAGACCATCGATATGGCGGAAGACCGGCAAATGTTTAAGGAGACCATGCAATCCATCGGCCAGCCGGTGATCCCATCGGTGGTCGCCACGGAGCTGGACACCGCCCTGGAATTCGCCGAAACCAACGGTTATCCGGTGATCATCCGTCCCGCCTTCACCTTGGGCGGCAGCGGCGGCGGCATCGCGGGCAGCGCGGCTGAACTGAGGGAGATCGCGGGCAACGGGCTGGCGGTGTCGCCCATCCATCAGATTCTGGTGGAAAAAAGCATCGCCGGCTGGAAAGAGATCGAGTTCGAGGTGATGCGGGATAAGCTGGGCAATGTGATCTCTGTCTGCTCCATGGAGAATTTCGATCCGGTGGGGGTGCATACGGGGGACAGCGTGGTCGTCGCCCCGGCGGTGACTCTGGCGGACCGGGAGTATCAGATGCTGCGCTCGGCGGCGCTGGACATCATCACCGCCCTGGGGGTGGAGGGGGGCTGCAACTGCCAGTTCGGGCTGTATCCCCATTCCTTCGAGTATGTGGTCATTGAGGTGAACCCCAGGGTATCCCGCTCATCGGCGCTGGCTTCCAAGGCCACGGGCTATCCCATCGCGAAGGTGGCCACGAAGATCGCGCTGGGCTACACATTGGATGAGATCCCGAACGCCGTCACCGGACAGACCTACGCGGCTTTCGAGCCGGCCATCGACTATGTGGCGGTCAAGTTCCCCAAATGGCCCTTCGATAAGTTTGTGTACGCCAAGCGGGATCTGGGCACTCAGATGAAGGCCACGGGCGAAGTGATGAGCATGGCGGATACATTCGAGGGGGCGCTGTTAAAGGCGGTCCGGGGCGCGGAGATAGGGATCCAGACATTGGAGCTGCCTAAGCTGAAGCGGCTGACGGACGGGGAGATTCGTCTCTTGCTCCGCAAGGCCACGGACGAGCGGGTATTCGTGGTGTACGAGGCCATACTGAGGGGCATGGACATAGACGGGATCAGCCGGATCACGGATATCGACAAATGGTTCCTCCATAAGATGGCCAACCTAAGGGATTACGCGCCGCCGGAAACCCCGCCGGTCTACAAGATGGTGGATACCTGCGGCGGCGAGTTCGCGGCGGAGACCCCGTACTTCTACGCCATTGACAGGGGCGGCGAGAATGAGGCGCTGGAATTGGCGGAGAAAAGCCGGAGGGAGCGGGTGCTGGTGCTGGGCTCCGGGCCCATCCGCATCGGACAGGGGATCGAGTTCGACTACGCCTGTGTCCACTGTGTGGAGACCCTGAAAAAAATGGGCTATGAAGTGATTGTGATCAACAACAACCCGGAGACGGTGTCCACGGATTTTGACATCGCGGACCGGCTGTACTTCGAGCCGCTGAGCATCCGGGACGTGATGGGGGTCGTGGATCTGGAGAAGCCCATAGGCGTCATCGTCGCCTTCGGCGGCGGCACGGCCATCAAGCTCACTCAGCAGCTGGCCGGAAACGGGATCCCCATCCTCGGCACATCCGCGGAGGCCATTGATATATGCGAGGACCGGGGGCGCTTCGACGCGCTGCTGGAGAGTCTGAACCTGAAGCGGCCCAAGGGATTCAGCGTCATGACCCTGGAGGGCGCTCTGGACGCCGCCGCTGATTTGGGTTACCCCGTGCTGCTGCGGCCTTCCTATGTGCTGGGGGGCCAGAATATGATCATCGCTTTCTCGCCTGAGGATGTTCGGGAATATATGGAGATCATTTTGACTCAGAAGCAGGACAATCCGGTGCTGATCGACAAATACCTCAGCGGGCGGGAGATTGAGGTGGACGCCATCTGCGACGGTGAGGAGGTGCTGATCCCTGGCATCATGGAACACATCGAGCGCACGGGGATCCATTCCGGGGACAGCATCGCGGTCTATCCGCCCATACACATCGACGACGGTCTGGCGAACCGGATCCTGGAGGAAACAGCCAAGATCTGTCTCCGGCTGGAATGCCGGGGGCTGATCAACATCCAGTACATCATTGTGGGGGGCGGGATTTATGTGATCGAGGTCAACCCCCGGGCTTCCAGAACAGTGCCGTATCTGAGCAAGGTGACCGGCGTGCCTATGTGCGAGCTGGCCACGAAGACGAGCATGGGCCTCCGGCTGGCGGATTTGGGCTATGGGGCGGGGATCTATAAGGCGCCCCCCTATACCGCCGTAAAAGTACCGGTGTTTTCCTTCGAGAAGCTGACCGACGTGGATACTCAGTTGGGTCCGGAGATGAAGTCCACGGGAGAGGTGCTGGGGATCGGAAAGAATCTGAAAGAGGCTCTGTACAAGGGACTGATCGCGGCGGGCTACTACTTGGGCAAGAAGGGCGGCGTATTTATGACCGTCCGGGACAGCGACAAAACGGAGATATCCTATGTGGCCAAGAAATTCGCGGATTTGGGCTTTTCTCTGTACGCCACGCCGGGCACGGCTAAGGTACTCCAGAGCGCCGGTCTGCGGGTGGAGACGGTCAATAAGATTTATCAGTCGGCGGAACACAACACCATGCATCTGCTGGAAAGCGGCAAACTGGCTTACATTATATCCACGTCCGAGAAGGGCCGCGATCCCGCCAAGGACGATGTGAAGATCCGCCGGAAGGCATGCGCGCTGGGCATCGCCTGCCTGACCTCTTTGGACACGGCGGACGCTCTGGCGGAGAGTCTGTTCAGCGGCTACAGCGAGATCAATACGGAACTGGTGGACATCAATCAGATGAGGAGCGAGCCTATGAGACTGGAATTTACGAAGATGCAGGGCACGGGGAACGATTATATCTACATCAACTGTCTGGAAAAAGAGATCAACTGCCCGGAATCCCTGTCTGTGGCCCTGTCGGACAGACACTTCGGGGTCGGCGGGGACGGGGTGGTGCTCATCTGCGCGAGCGGGACGGCGGACGCGAAGATGCGCATGTTCAATCTGGACGGCAGCGAGGGGGAGATGTGCGGCAACGCCATCCGCTGTGTGGCCAAGTATCTGTATGACAATCAGATTGTCCCCAGGGATGTGATGACCATCGAGACCCTCAGCGGGGTGAAGGAGCTGTACTTGAATACCCAGCGCGGGCTGGTTTCGTCGGTGAAGGTCAACATGGGCCGGGTCCGGCTGGATCCGGCGGAGGTGCCTGTCCGGCTGCCGGGAACCTCTGCCGTCGATCAGCCGGTGGATATCGGCGGGGAAACCTATCGCGTGACCTGCGTATCCATGGGCAATCCCCACGCGGTCGTCTTCCAGAGCGAGGTGGACGGGCTGGACCTGGAACGTGTCGGGCCGGCGTTCGAGCGGCATTCCTTGTTCCCGGAGCGGGTCAACGCGGAGTTTGTGAAGGTCGTCGATGGGAATACCCTGAAGATGCGTGTGTGGGAGCGGGGCAGCGGGGAGACGCTGGCCTGCGGCACGGGCGCCTGCGCGGCGGCGGTGGCGGCGGTGCTGAACGGCCACTGCAAGAAAGGCGAGGACATCCGGGTGATCTTGCTCGGGGGGGAATTGACGGTCAACTATACGGATGAGCGGGTGCTTATGTCCGGGGACTGCGCGAAGGTGTTCGAAGGGGTTATTGAGATTTAAGGAAGGGGGGGCTTGTCTGAATGAAAATTAATCGGAATTATTTGCGGCTGGAGGACAGTTATTTATTCGCTTCCATCGCTCAGAAGGTTGGCGAATATAAGGCGGCGCATCCGGAGAAGGATGTGATCCGACTGGGGATCGGGGATGTGACGCTGCCCTTGGGGGCGCCGGTGGTGGAGGCCCTCGGGCGGGCGGTGAAGGAAATGGGAGAGGCTGAGACGTTCCGGGGATACGGGGATTATGAGGGGTACGCGTTTCTGAGAAAAGCGATCGTGGGATATTACGGGGAGAAAAACGTCCGCGTGGATGAGAGCGAGGTTTTTGTTTCTGAGGGGGCGAAGAGCGATATCGCTAATATTCTGGATCTCTTTGACGCAGACAATAAAGTGCTGATCCCGGATCCGGTTTATCCGGTTTATGTGGACACCAATGTGATGGCGGGGCGGGAGATCCTGTATATGAACGGGCATGAGGGCAACCGGTTTCTGCCCATGCCGGACGCGGACACTCAGGGCGACATCATCTATATCTGCTCTCCCAACAATCCTACCGGCGCGGTGTACAGCAAGGCGCAGCTCAAAGCCTGGGTGGACTACGCCAACGAGCGGGGCGCGGTGATCCTCTTTGACGCCGCCTATGAAGCCTTTGTAAACGACCCGGAGCTGCCCACCAGCATTTATCAGATTGAGGGGGCGGCGACCTGCGCCGTTGAGATATGCTCTTTTTCCAAGACGGCGGGATTCACCGGCGTCCGGTGCGGGTACACGGTCGTGCCCCACGCTCTGATCCGGGAAGGGGCCGAACTGAATTCGCTGTGGCTGCGGCGGCAGAGCACCAAATTCAACGGGGTGTCCTACATCACTCAGCGGGGCGCGGAGGCGGTGTTCAGCCAGGCGGGGCGGCAATGGGTGCGGGAGGCCGTCGGCTATTACATGGAGAACGCCCGGATCATCGCGGACGCCATGGAGGAATTGGGCGTGTGGTACTGCGGCGGCAAGAATTCTCCCTATATCTGGCTGAAGTGCCCGAAAGCCATGTCTTCCTGGGAATATTTCGATTACCTCCTGAACGGGGTCAATGTGGTGGGGACGCCCGGCGAAGGCTTCGGCAAAAACGGGGCGGGCTTCTTCCGCTTAACCGCCTTCGGAGACGTAAATCAGGTGAAGGAAGCTGTGAGAAGGATCAAGGAAAAAAATTGAATATGGGAGATAGGCGTCTGACAGGGACGGGCGGCAGAATGCCGCCCCTACAGACGCGTTGTTCATGGGTACCGCAGGGGGCAGGCGCAAGGGCTGAACCACCCTTGCGCTGCGCGGCGCCCCTCCCGGGAGGGGAATGTAATGCGCGGCGGGATGCCTGACGGGGTGGCGGTGCGGCTGAAAGGAGGAGAAATGGGATGGATGGTGAAGAGTCTCCGAATAAGCAGGTTTATACTCTGGGCGAATTTATGAGCCTGGAGGTGGAGGAGGGCGCGAGGGCGGAGTTGGTGGGCGGAGAACTGTTTATGTTCAGTTCGCCCACATACGCGCATCAGAGGATCGTCTCTGTTTTATGCGCGCGGTTCGAGGCGTTTTTTGCCGGAAAAACGTGCAAGGTGTGCGTCGCTCCGTTGGATGTGATTATAAAGGAGCATTGTGTGCAGCCGGATCTCATCGTTTTGTGCGATACGGCGAAAATACATGGGGACGGCAAGTGTCACGGCGCCCCGGATTTGGTGGTGGAGGTATCGTCAAAATCCACGGAACACAGCGACAGGATGCTGAAGCTGAATTTATACAGGAACAACGGGGTGAAGGAATACTGGATCGTGAATCCGCTGAATGTGGAAGGCGTCATCGCGGATGTGTTCCGGTTTGAGCGCGGCGATAAGATTGATTATATGCAGTATGCCGGCGGAGACACGGCGGAATCCTTCCTGTTCGAGGGGTTGACCGTGGATATGAACGATCTGATAAACGAGGTATGATTTTGTATGGATCAGTTTGCGAGAACGGCTTTGTTGTTGGGCCAGGCGAGTATGGAGCGGCTTTTTGCCGCGAAGGTGGCGGTGTTCGGCGTCGGCGGGGTGGGCGGCTACTGTGTGGAGGCGCTGGCCCGCTCGGGCGTCGGGCGGCTGGATCTGTTCGATGATGACCGGATATGTCTGACCAATCTCAACCGGCAGATCATCGCTACTCATAAGACGGTGGGTCTGTACAAGGTGGATGTGACGCGGGAGCGGATTCTGGAGATCCATCCGGGGGCGGAGGTCAACGCTTACAAGCTGTTTTACGGCCCGGATACGGCGGATCAGGTGGATTTGGGCTCTTACGATTATGTGGTGGACGCGGTGGATACGCTGACCGCCAAGCTGGAGCTGGTTTGCCGGGCGGAGGCTTGCGGCGCGCCCATCATCAGCTGTATGGGCGCGGCGAATAAGCTGGACGCCTCGGCTTTTTGCGTGGCCGATGTCTATCAGACTTCCGTATGTCCTATGGCGCGGCTGATGCGCAAGGAGCTGCGCGTCCGGGGCGTCCGGGCGCTGAAGGTGGTGTATTCCAGGGAGCCGGCGATGAAGCCTCTGGAGGATGGGGCGGACAGCTGCCGGCAGCACTGTGTGTGTCCCCCCGGAACCGCCCGGACCTGTCTCAAACGGCGGCAGATCCCGGCCAGCAACGCCTTTGTTCCCGCGGCGGCGGGGCTGGTTCTGGCGGGGGAAGTGGTCAGGGACCTGACGGCGGGCGCGGGCCGGAGGGATGCCGGAGGGACGCCGGGGACGGCGTCCCCCGTGGAAGAAGGCCGCCGGGGAGGGGCATTTACCGGCGCTGCGGAAGGAGGCGGGCAATGGCGGTAACGCTGACTTTGCTGAAGGAGGACGCCCGTTCCGGGGCGAGGCGGGGCAGGCTCCGGACGGAACGGGGCGTCATTGAGACGCCGGTGTTCATGCCTGTGGGCACACAGGCCACGGTCAAGGCCATGACGCCGTGGGAGCTGGAACGGCTGGGCGTCGGGATTGTTCTGTCCAACACGTATCATTTGTATTTGAGGCCGGGGGCGGAGGTCGTGGCCGCCGCGGGAGGGCTGCACCGGTTCATGGGATGGGACGGGCCCATTCTGACGGACAGCGGCGGGTTTCAGGTGTTCTCTCTGGGGGATCTGCGCAAGATCACCGAGGAGGGGGTGGAGTTCCGTTCTCATATTGACGGATCCCGGCATTTGTTTACCCCGGAGCGGGTTATGGAGATAGAGGCGGCGCTGGGGGCGGATATCATAATGGCTTTTGACGAATGTACCGCCTATCCGGCGGAGCGCCTTCAGGTGAAAGAGGCGGCGGAGCGCACCAGCCGGTGGGCGGAGCGGTGTCTGGCGGCGCGCCGGAATTCGGGGCGGAATCCGGCGCAGGCGCTGTTTGGGATCGTTCAGGGGGGGATGTATCCGGATCTCCGGCGGCAGAGTCTGAATGATCTTATGTCGATGGATTTTCCGGGTTACGCTGTCGGCGGTCTGAGTGTGGGCGAGGAAAAAAGCTTGATGTATGAGATCCTGGACGGGCTGGTTCCGCTGATGCCCCGGGACAAGCCCCGGTACCTGATGGGGGTGGGGTCGCCGGATTGCCTGGTGGAGGGTGTCTGGCGGGGCATCGACATGTTCGATTGCGTCCTGCCCACGCGGGTGGCGCGAAACGGGGCTTTTTACTGCCGGGACGGAAGGCGCGCCATACGCAACGCCCAGTATAAGGAGGATTGGCGGCCGCTGGATCCGGAATGTGACTGTTACGCGTGTACGCGTTTTTCACGGGCGTATATCCGGCATCTGTTTATGTCGGGGGAGATATTGGGACTCCGGCTTGCCACCATACACAACCTGCGTTTTCTCACCCGTTTGATGGAGGAATTGAGGCAGGCCATTGAGGAGGACGCCCTGGAGGAATACCGCCGGAGGTTTTTTTTGCGCTGGAAGGAAAGATAGTGCTTGATATCAAGGCCATATTCATGTAACATTAATGAAGTTGAATAAAGCTGGCAAAGAAAAAGGGGGATTATAAAATGGATCAAAATTTTATGATGGTTGTGTGGCTGGTGGCGCTGTTTGCCATTATGTACTTTCTGATGATCCGGCCTCAGCAGAAGCAGAAAAAGAAAAGGGAGTCCATGCTCACCAATCTGAAGAAAGGGGATCATATTGTGACCATCGGCGGGATTCACGGGTATATTTATTCTATGAACGACACGATGATGACGCTGGAGGTGGCCACGGAGGTGTAC
>JAISDM010000020.1 GCA_031264885.1 Peptococcaceae bacterium
TATCCTCCGCCTTCATGAAACGCAGAACCAACAGCAGGCCCGTCTCCAGGCTGACCCGCGCGCCCGCTCGCAGAGCCTGTTCCCCGTCTTCGTCCAAACCGCCCAGCAGCAGCTTGAGACAGCCGGGCCTGACCCCCGTATCCCCCAGCCCCCGCTCCGCCTCTTGCCGCAGCCGGTCACAACAGCCGGCCAAATCCAGACCACGCGGCGCGTCCGGCCACGCGTCCCCGGCGCAAAAGCCCGCCGACGCCACCACATGAACCCCCGTCTGTTCCGAGATTCGCCGCAAAGCGCCGGCGCCGCCCAAACAGTTCCCCGCCACGCTGGCGTCCAAGACCGCGCCGCCCCCCGCCTGACGAAAAAGCGCCAGCTCCCGGGCCATCGCCGCCTCGCCGTCCTGCCGCGTGGCGTCCCGGGCCAAAAACGTATTGCGGTGCAGAATGCCCACATTGTCCAAACGCACCTTATCCTCGCCGCGGACAGGAAAAAGACGCGCCGTCTCCGTCTCCGCGGTTGTCGCCGCCTTACCGTACCACCCCGCGCCGTCATGAAAGATATGATCGCACATGGACGTGACCCCCAGCGTCTCCGGCGCCACCGGCCCGCACACCGTCATAACCCTCTTATCCGTCATATATTCACCCCCCTAACCGATCCCGGGCCAGACTGTCCGAAAACGTCAAAAATCGCATCATCAACACCATATATAGCGTGTCTCTCCGAATGAATCACCCTATATATTGTGTGTTGGGAATATTTAGGGTGCGTTTTCGGACAGTCTAGGGCGGCAGAATGCCGCCCCTACGGCGCTGTGAATGATGCCGTCTGTAAGGGCGGCATCAACAAATCCGCCGAGACCAACGAATTCGCCAAGTGAATGATGCCGTCTGTAGGGGCGGCATTCTGCCGCCCGTCTCTGACAAACGCGCATTTCCAAACGGCGTCCGGCGCCCTACCCGACTTCCCCCGCCCGGTGGCAGGCCGCGAAGCGCCTTTCCCCGAAGAAACGCTTCTCCGGCGCCTGCTCCCGGCAGACATCCGCCGCGAAAGGGCACCGGGGATGAAACGCGCAGCCGGCCGGGAGACAGGCCGGATCGGGAATATTGCCCTCAATCATATCCAGCCGGCGGGATACGGTGCGCATGGTGGGAACACATCTCAACAGACCCATGGTATAAGGATGCATAGGGTTCGCGAACAACTCCCCGGCGGAAGCCTCCTCCACGACCCGGCCCGCGTAGAACACAGCCACCCGCTCCGCCAGCTGAGCGATCACGCACAGATCATGCGTAATCAGCACCACACTCATATCATTCTTCCGCCGCAGCCTCCCCAGAAGCTCCAGTATCTGCGCCTGAATGGTCACATCCAAAGCCGTGGTAGGCTCGTCCGCCAGCAGCACCCTGGGATTGCAGATCAAAGCCATCGCAATCATCACCCGCTGCCGGAGCCCCCCGGACAATTGGTGCGGATAGCACCAGAACCGGCTCCTCGCGTCCGGTATCTCCACCATTTGAAAATACTCCAGCGCCTTCTCCTCCGCCTGCTTCTCACTGAGACTCTCGTGCAGCCGCAGAGTCTCGATGATCTGCTTGCCCACCCGCATCACAGGATTCAGACTGGTCATGGGCTCCTGGAAAATCATGGCGATCTCCTTGCCGCGCATCCGCCGCAGCTCCGCGCCGCTCATGCGCATCACATCCCGACCGTCCAGAAGGATCTCGCCTTCAAGAACAGCGGGCGGCGACTGGACCAGCCGCATCACACTGGAAAAAGTCACACTTTTGCCGCAGCCGCTCTCCCCCACGATCCCCAGAGACTCACCCTTGCGCAAAGTGAGATCAACCCCGTTTACCGCGCAAACCGGCCCCCGTCCCCGCATAGGAAACCGAACCCGCAGCCCGCGGATATCCAACAAAACCCCACCGTCACTCAATCGTTTTGCCTCCATTACACTCTCGGATCCAGATGATCCCGCAGCCCATCCCCCAGCAGATTAAACCCCCATATGGTCAAAGCGATGAACGCGCCCGAGAACCCCGTCGTCCAGGGAGCGGTGAACATATAGGGTTTCCCCTCATTGACAATCAGTCCCCAGGAAGGCGTCGGCTGAGGAATCCCCAGTCCCAGGAAGCCCAGAGAAGCCTCCGCCAGAATCGAACCGCCCATTCCCATAGACAGCACCACAAAGATCTGAGGCAGCACATTCGGCAAAACATGCCGGAACATGGTTCTGAATCTGCCGGAACCCATAGACTCAGACGCAATCACAAACGTGCGCTCCCCCACACTGAGAGCGGCCCCCCGGGCGACCCGGTAAAATATCGGAATCAGCGGAATCCCGATGGAAAGACACATGTTCCGCGTGGACGGGCCCAGCGCCACGCCGATGATCATAGAAAGAAGCAGCGACGGGAACGCCATCATAATATCGATCAGCCGGCCGGCGGCGAGATCGAACCCGCCTTTGAGATAGCCGGACACAATCCCCAGAACACTGCCGCAGACCACCGCCACCCCCACCGCGGCAAAAGAAACCATCAGCGAAACCCGGGAACCGTAAACCACACGGCACCACACATCCCGCCCGTAAGGATCCGTTCCCATCATATGCTCCAGACTGGGCGCCTGATTTTTGTTCGCCAAATCCAGGCCGTCATACGGATAAACCGTAAGCAAAGGCGCAAACAGCGCGATCAAAAGCATGGCCAAGATCATCGCCCCGCCCAGCATTATAAACTTGTTACTCAACAAAGTCCGCATCAGCTATCCCTTCTCCGCCAGGCAGCCGGTATCCAAGCTCAGATTCAGCTCCCCCGCCTTATGACAGGCCGCGTAATGCCCCCCGCCGAAGTCCCGCAATTCCGGCGGCGTTTGGGTACACAGCCGGTCCCCGTGAGGACACCGGCTGTGAAAGACACAGCCCGCCTGCGGGCGCAGCATACTGGGCACACTGCCTTGCAGCACCGCGTATTTCCGTATCCACCCCGGATCAGGCTCCGGCACGGCCGACAGCAGCGCGTAGGTATACGGATGCAGAATATGGTCAAACAATTCATCCTTACCGGCCAGCTCCACCAGCCGGCCGAAATACATAACCCCGATCCGGTCAGAGACAAACCGCACCACAGACAGATTATGAGAAATAAACAAATAGGTCAGCCCCATTTGTTCTTTTAAATCCAACAGCAGATTCAGAATCTGCGCCTGAATCGAAACGTCCAAAGCGGACACCGCCTCATCGCAGACAATAAATTCGGGAGACAGAGACAGCGCCCGGGCAATGCAAAGCCGCTGCCGCTGCCCGCCGGAGAGCTGATGAGGATACCCTTTGATTAACTGAACCGGAAGCCCCACCGCGGCAAACAGCTCCTCCGTCCGCGCCAGGCGCCGCGCCCTGCCGCCATACTTGTGGATCCGCAAAGGCTCCGCCGCCAGTTCCTCCAGAGTCATCCTGGGATTCAGCGAATCATAGGGATCCTGAAACACCACCTGCATCTCCCGCCGGACTTTCATCAACTCACGGAAACTCATCTCATACAGATTCCGTCCCTGATAATAAACCGAGCCGGAGCTGGCCTCAATCAGCCGCAGCGCAGCCTTATAAAGGGTGCTTTTGCCGCAGCCGCTTTCCCCTACCAGGCCGAACACCTCGCCCCGCCTGATATCAAAGCTCACGTCGTTCACCGCGGTCAGCCGGGCGGAACGGAACCCCCTGCTGCTGTTGATGGAAAAGGTTTTGGTCAATCCTTCCAATCGGATCAAATAATCGTTGTCGGCCATAACTCACCCTATTCGCCGGATACCCGGATCCGGGGATCGGCAAACCCGTATATGATATCCGTCATAATATTGACCAGAATCATCAGCATCGCAATGACCACCGCCGCGCCCTGTATCAGCGGATAATCCCGCGCGTTGATGGCGCCGATCAGCAGGCTTCCGATCCCATTTCTGGTAAAAACCGCCTCAAGTACGATGGCGCCCCCAAACGCCGTGGCCAAATTATATCCCGTCACCGTAATGATGGGAATCATAGCATTGCCCAAAGCGTGCCTGAACATCACCCATTTTTCAGGCAAGCCCTTGGCCCTGGCCGTCCGGATAAAGTCCTCGTTAAAAATTTCCAGCATAGAAGACCGGGTCGTCCGCGTCAGAAGCGAGGTTTCCCCCACGACCATGGTCAGAAGCGGGCCGAACATGGACTGCCAGTAAGAGACCCCCCGCGCGTTGCTGAGCACGGGAATGACCCCCAGCTTCCGGGCAAAAATCATCAGCACCCACAGCCCGATGTAAAAGGTGGGCAAAGACATGCCCAGACTGGACAGGGAAGTCAAAAGCAGATCCGGCCATTTTCCGCGGAACACCGCCGCCGCGACCCCCAGGAACACCGCCAGGATCCCGCCGGCCACCACCCCTAAGCCCGCCAGCTGAACCGTGCCGGGCAGCCGTTCCATAATCGCTTCCCGCACCGGCTTGTACAGTGATATGGAATCCCCCAGATCCCCCGTCAAAAAGTTCCGGAAAGCGATCCCGAACTGAACGGGAAGGGGCGCGTCCAACCCATATTTCACGCGGTAAACCTGAATTTGAGCTTCGGTAGCCCCGGACCCCAGCATAGAGACCGCCGGATCCCCCGGTATCATGCGGATCACAAAGAAAACCACCACAAACACCCCAATAACGGTAGGAACAGCGGACAAAAAACGCTTCAGAACGTAACTGCCCATATTATCCAACATCCGCCTCATTCAGATGCAGCGCCAGATCACCCCAAAGCTTAGCCCCGGTCACATTCGGCTGAGTGATGAAATGATACCCATAAGTGCTGATGGGATACAGCGCCTTCAAATCCAGGAAGTATCTCTGCGCCTCCTCAAAGGCGGCGGTTTTTTCCTCTTCCGTGGAAGCGTCCAGCCCTTCCGCGACCAAGGCGTCATAAACGGGATCGGTCACCCCCACCCAGTTCGATCCGGGATAGAAATCGCTGGTATAACGGTTGATGGTATCGTCGGCCAGAGGCGGGGTGCTGTTGTACAGCAGCCACATACCCGCCGTACCCCCTCTCACCTGATCGATGAACACGCCGAAATCCACCATCTGTAATTCCACATTGAAGCCGGATTCCTTCAGCTGCGACTGGACGATCAGACTGGGCGCGGTGCTCAGCTCATCGTTGACACACCACAGCGTCACATCCACTCCGTCCGGATATCCCGCTTCCGCCAGCAGCGCCTTCGCCCGGGCCGGGTCATAGCCAGGCTTGAGATAATCGGTCAAAGCGTACTTGCTGATGGGCGGAATATACCCTCCGGGGAAGGTCTCGTTGCCGTAAAACAGCTCATCCAGGAAATACTGAGGATCCACGGCATGGAAAAACGCCTCCCGCACCTTCATATCCGTCCAGGGATCCAGCTGCGCGTTGAGCCCCACGTACAGCAGCTGATCGGAAGGGATATAGTTGATGGAATATCCCTGCGCCTCATATTCGTTCACTTTGTCCTGATAATATACAAAAATCACATCCAGCTCGCCGTTTTCGAAAGCGGAATAAATCACATTGCTGTCGGTGATGATGGTATAGACGATACGGTCCAGTTTGGGCGCGGCGCCCCAATAATCCGCAAAGCGCACAGCCTCCGTTTTGACGCCGGGCGTTCCGCCGTCATAAGCGAAAGGCCCTGTGCCCACAGGCGTGGAGGCGAACCCTTCCAGGCCGATGGCGTCGAAAGCGGCCCGGCTGACAATGATGCTGGAATACTGGGAACAGCGGGTGATAAAATCCACGTCCGGGCTGGCCAGGTTAAAAACCACCGTATAAGGATCCGGCGTCTCAATAGAAGTCACATTGCTCAGATTCAGGGTCTCCGCGTGTATGGAACCGGTATCCGGATCCAGGTTGCGCTCAAAACTGAATTTCACATCCTCCGAGGTCATTTCCCCATAGCCCTGGTGGAATTGAGCGCCCCGGCGCAGATGGAAGGTATAAGCCAGCCCGTCCGGGCTCATCTCCCAGGATTCCGCCAGCAACGGACTGGAAGAACCGTCCGTTTCCAATTTGCAGAGGGTTTCAAAAATCTGAGGGGTCAGCGCCAACTGAGCGGCGCCGGTAAATGTGACCGGATCCCAGGAGGTGTCCTCCCAGTCCCGGGCGACGCGCAGCACCTTCTCGCCGCCGGGAGCGGCGTCCGCCGAAACCGGCGCGTTCCCGCCGCTCTCAGCGCTGTTCCCGCCGCATCCGGACAGCGCCAGCCCCAATACGGCGAACACCGCCAAAAACCCCAGCAATTTGTTGATTTTCTTATTCTGTCTTTGCATACCGCAGCACTCTCCTAACTCTTGGATGTCATTCCGGGCTTGTCTATCCCCCGTCATTCCGGCTTTATGCCGGAATCCAAAAATGATAAACCAAAGAACCTGGATTCTGGGACAAGCCCAGAATGACAAGATATAACCGTTTTCGGACGGGGACGGGCGGCAGGATGCCGCCCCTACAAGCGCATCGTTCACGGTACCGGGCGGTCGGGGACGGCCACCCCGCCAGGCGCGTCATTCACGGTACCGTAGGGGCGGCATTCTGCCGCCCGGAATCCGGATCCGCCCGCAATTCGCTCAGGCGCGTTTCGCTAAGCAATGCCTAACTGCGAATCGCAGTTAGGCATTGTATCCGGCAAAATACCCGGATAAGACCGCCTCCGCCATCTGCGCCGGTTTGCGGCAGTCGCCGGCCAATATGACCTGCTGCGCCGTTCCCAGCAGCCGCCCCGCCTCCTCTCTCAGAGGGGTCAAACCCACGGCGCTGACGACGGTATCCGCGGCGTAAACATGTTCCCCCCCGTTCCCGTCCCGGCAAACCACCCCTTCGGGGCTTATGCCGGTACATTGCGTATTGAGCTCCAGCCGCAAATTGGGGAACCGCTCCATCTGATCCACCAGCGCCAGATAGTGGAGATAGGCCGCGTCCCCCGCCGGCTTCCCGCTCATCTCCACCAGCGTCACATCCCGGCCCTCCATAGCCAAGGCAATGCCTTCCTCCACACCCACCTGGCCCGCGCCGACGATCACGACCCGGTCGCCGGCCTCCTTGCCGGATGTATGCAGATCGATCGCCTGCACCACCCGGGGATCGTCTATTCCCGGCAAGTCCAGCCGCGCCGGTTTTGATCCGATGGCCACAATCAGCGCGTCCGGCTCCAGATCCTCCGCCAATTCCGGCGTAACCGGCGCGCCGAACCGGAGCTCTATGTTCGGATGCCGCTCAATCCGCCGCCGGAGCAAATCCACATAGCGGCGGATATCCCGTTTAAACTCGGGATATCCCGCAAAGCGCAGCATACCGCCCAAGCTGTCGCTTTTTTCCATGAGCAGCACCCGGTGCCCTCTTTCGGCGGCGCCCAACGCCGCCTGCATCCCGGCCGGGCCGCCGCCCGCCACCAGCACGGTCCGGCGTCCGACAGGCGCCGATCCGCGCAGATACTGAGGAATCAATCCATGCCACGGATTGACCGAACAATGGCTGACCCCCAGATTGTATTTCACATAAGGCACAAAGCCCACGCTCAGACAATTGCCGCAGCGGGTACAATAGGTTATGTCTTCCTCACGGCCTGTCCGCGCCTTCTCCGGCAAAAACGGATCGGCCAACAGGGCGCGGCCCATAGCGACGGCGTCCGCTTTGCCCTCCGATATCCATTGCTCCATATGCGCCGGATCGTTAAAACCGCCCACCGTCACCACCGGAACAGAGACGTGCTTCTTGATTTCCTCCGCCAAATACGCGTTGACCCCTCTGGGATGAAACATGCTGGGGAACATGCGGATACCGGCCCGGCGATTGTTAAAATTAGCCGCCGACACATGGATCATATCCACGCGCTCCGCCAACAGTTTGGCAAACGCCGTCACCTCCGTCAAATCCGCCCCGTTCTCCATGAAGTCGTCGCCGGAAACGCGGAAATCAATGACAAAATCCTTTCCGCATTTTTTTCGGATATTATCCGCCGTCATCAGCGAGATCCGGGCGCGGTTCTCCAAACTGCCGCCAAAGCGGTCGGTCCGCTGATTGTTGTCCGGAGAAAGGAACTGATTGAGCAGCCAGCCATGCCCGGCGTGAACCGTTACGAAATCACAGCCCGCCAGCATGGCCATTTCAGCCGCGTCCCCAAAGGCGTTGACGATGACCTCAATCATTTCCTCGGTCAGCTCGGTCACCGCATGCTCCCCGTCTCCATAATGGCAAAAACCGGCGGACGGCCCGTATGTTTTGCCGTCGGCGTTGTACAGCGGATCGGCGCGGCGGCCGGGATGCAGCAGTTCTATGGAAGCCAGCGCCCCATACCGGTGAATCGCGTCCGTACATTGATAAAGCCCGGGCAAAACCCCCGGATCGTCCATCCGCAGAACCCTGCCGTGATTGTTGCCGGTCTTGCTATGCACCAGACTCTCGCCGATGGTCACCGCCCCGACGCCGCCCTTAGCCAGAATCTCAAACTGCTCCGCCGCCTCCGGCGAAAAATAACCGTCCGCAGTCAGTCCGTGAGCGCTCATAGGCGCCGAGACGATCCGATTCTTCAGGATCAGCCGCTTCACCTTGAGCGGACTGAACAAAACCGGGAATTTTGTTTTCACGTAAGAAACCCCTCCCATTTCACCTTTTATCGGCGGCTGAACGGCCTGAGCGCCCTGGGCGCGCCCAATATCTCGCTCCAAACGACTGCGTACGCCAGGCTCTTCTGCGATATATCCCCGAACCGCCATGCCGCCGCCCGCGCCGCCGCGGCTTTCGGTTCTGCCGCGGGCGTTTCCCGCGTTTCCCGCGTCTGCGGCGCCGGCTCTTTCGGGATCACCGGAACGGCGGCCGCGGCCGCCGCGCGGCCTTCCTGCCGGGGAACCGCGCCGCCGGGCGCCGGCTGCGCAAACAACAGCCTGGGTATGGGCGGCGGCGCTCCGTGACCCGCCGGCGCTCCCTGAGCGGACGCGCCCCCCTGGGCCGAGCGCCCTCCTTGGGCGGACGCGCCCCCTTGAGCGGGAGCCCTCCCTTGAACAGAGGCGCTCCCCTGGGCGGAGGTTCCCCCCTGGACGATGGGCGCCCCCCGCTGAGCGGCGCGTCCCCCCGGAGCTGGGGGCCTCCCCTGGACAGCCCGCCCCCCTTGCCCCTGCGGACGCGGCGCCCCCGTCATATCGCGGAACTCCGCCGGACTCAGCCTCTGCCTGGACGAATTCCCCGTCCAAGCGGAATCCGCCGCCCGGGCGGGATCCGTCCAAGCGGAATCTGCCGAAGCGCCCGGATTCGCCGGGACTTGCGGCCTTGCCCGCTCCGCGGATCCCGTCTGAGCGTAAACCTCCGCCCCAGCCTGATCCGCGGACTCCGCCTCCCCGCCGAAAGCGGCCGGCCCGGCGCCCTTGTCCGCATTCTTACGCTTCTGTTTGGCCGTCGCCCGCTGAACCGCGAAATTAGCCAGCGCGACGACAATAATCACAACGATGGATAACAGATTATCCATTATTGCCCCCGGGCGTCTCCGCCGCGTCCGTCCCCGCCTTGGAAATAGAGGCGCGCATCTCGGTGTCCGCGTTGATATTCTGCATATTGTAATAATCCATGACCCCTAATTTCCCTTCCCTCAACGCCTGCGCCATCGCCTGAGGCACCTCCGCTTCCGCTTCCACGACCTTGCCGCGCATCTCCTGCACATACGCCTTCATTTCCTGCTCACGGGCCACGGCCAGCGCGCGTCTTTCCTCCGCCTTCGCCTGAGCGATCCGTTTGTCCGCCTCCGCCTGATCCATCTGCAGCTGCGCGCCGATGTTGCGGCCCACATCCACGTCCGCGATATCGATGGACAAAATCTCAAAAGCGGTGCCCGCGTCCAGCCCTTTATCCAACACAGTTTTGGAAATCGAATCCGGATTTTCCAGAACCGCCTCATGAGAAACGGAACCGCCCACAGTCGTTACAATGCCTTCGCCCACGCGCGCGATGATGGTTTCTTCCCCGGCGCCGCCCACCAGGCGCTCAATATTCGCCCGAACCGTCACCCTGGCCTTGACCCGGACCTCGATGCCGTTTTTCGCCATGGCGGAAATCTCCGGCGTTTCAATGACCTTGGGATTGACGCTCATCTGCACCGCTTCCAGCACATTTCTCCCCGCCAGGTCAATGGCCGCCCCCAATTCATAAGTCAGCGCGATGGCCGCGCGCTCGGCGGCGATCAGCGCGTTGACCACCCGGTCCACGTTGCCCCCCGCCAGATAATGCGCTTCCAGCTGATTGGCGCTGACCTTCAGCCCCGCTTTCTCCGCCTTGATCTTGCTGTTCACGATCAAAGCCGGCGGAACCCGCCGCAAACGCATCCCAACCAACTGAAAAATCCCGATTCTAACCCCCGCCGCCAGTGCCGATATCCACAAACCCACCGGAATAAAGCTGAACAAAACGGCAAAAGCGATTAAAGCCAGCGCCAATAAAATCAAAAACGGTATAAATTGCATAATGAACCTCCTATGTTTTATTTACCTGACGCCCACAATGATGCGCATCCCTTCCACCCGCAGCACCACCACATCGGCGCCTTTTTCGATGAAATCCCCATCGGTCACCACATCCAGACGGGTATTGTCGTCCAGCACAATCGCCCCGGCCGGCCGCAGAGGCGTATACGCCTTCCCCCGCCTGCCTTCATAGACGGTATAGTCCTGCCGCTGGGCCACATACCCCTCTTCCTTGCCATAAGACAAATTCAGAATGATTTTGTTCCAGAATTTCCGCCGCGTCAAAAACCTCAGGCTGAGCAGCACCAGCGCGAAGGTTCCCAGCAGCGCGACCGCCAATGATTGAATGCCGATCTGCCAGCTGGGCGCCACCATGACAATGCTGGCGGCCATACAGCCGATTCCCGCGATCCCAAATATTCCAAATCCAGGAATGCAGGCTTCCACCCCCAGCAAAATCACCCCCGCGATAAAAAGCAAAACAATTTCCCACTCTGTAAAACCGGCGATCATATAACCGCCGAAGTATAAGCACAACGAAAGGATTCCAATGATTCCGGCAATTCCAAACCCGACGGTCAGAACCTCGATCACAATACCCGCCAGCCCGATCATCAGCAAAAACGGCGCCACATACGACCGGGTCAAAAAACGCGCCGTCTGTTCCAGCACAGACGTCTCAACCCGCCGTATCCGAACGTCCCCATAATCCAAAGCGTCCGTCAGCGTGTTTATGTTACCGACCAAATAATCCGCGTACCCCAGCTCTTTTGCCTCCTGATCCGTCAGCGTCAGCAATTTGCCCGCCTCGGACACGCCTTCCAGCACAAAATCACGGTCCACCATTGCCCGGGCAATATCCGGGTCACGCCCATGCGCCTCCGCCACCGCGGCCATCTCCGCCACCCAGGCGGACAGAATCTTCTCATCCGCGCGTTCGTCCCCGACCCTGGGCTCCGCGTCCCCGATCACACTGCCCGGCATCATGGCAATCCGGTCGCAGGCCAAAGCCACGTACGCCCCAGCCGAAAGCGCGTTCCCATTGACCAAAGCGACGGTGGTCACAGAAGCCTCCTCAATGATTTTTCGGATCTTCTGCGCCGAATCCACCCTGCCGCCCGGCGTGGAAATTTCCAATATGACGGCCTTCACGCCCGGATCCGCCTCGGCCTCCCGATAGGCCCTCTGTATGAACCGAACCAGCCCTTCCTCAATTTCACCTTCCAGGGGAATCGCGTAAACCTCCGGCAGCCCATCCGCCGCGGGCAAAACCCCCGGGAGAACCCCCGTCCACAGCGCCGCCGCCAAAACCGTGAAGGCAAGCAAAACCGCGCCTTTCCCCGTAAACTTTATCTTCACGATGTTCACCTCCTTCCCCTTCAAAATCCCGGGCGGCAGAATGCCGCCCCTACGGTACTGTGGATGCCACCCCTGCGGCGCCGTGGATGACGCGCCTGTAGGGGCGGCATCCTGCCGCCCGTCTTTGCCGCCCCGCGACACCACCCCGTCATTCCGGCTTTATGCCGGAATCCAAAAACGATAAACCAAGGAACCTGGATTCCGGGGCAAGCCCGGAATGACAAGACGAAACCCGGAATGACGATGGACAGACGCGCACATTGCACAGGCCGGATTTTTATCGTTTTCGGACGGTCCCGGGCGGCAGAATGCCGCCCCTACGGTACTGTGAACAATGCGTCTGTAGGGGCGGCATTCTGCCGCCCGTCTTTGCCGCGCCCGCCCCCGCGCCCGCGTTACCCCTGTATCTCTTCCAGGACCGCGGTCACCGTCACCGTGGTTCGGCCATCCCTGAGCAGCTTGATCACAATCGGATCCCCCGGCTTCTGCGCTTGAATGACCGCCTGCACATCCGCGGATTTGGAGCAGACAGTCCCGTTGACTTCCAAAATCACATCGCCTCCCCGGATGCCCGCTTTCTCCGCCGGCGAATTGGCGTACACCGCGTTCACAAAGACCCCTTCCACCTTGAGCATCCCCAGATAATTGGCGAGCCTCTGGGTCATTTCCCGCATGGACACCCCCAGCCAAGGCACCTTCTTGCCGCCGCTCATCAGGATCTGCAGATTCTGCTGAATGGTGGAACTGGGAATCGCGAATCCAATGCCTTGAGCCTCCTGATTGATGGCGGTGTTGATCCCGATGATCTCTCCCCGAAGATTCAGCAGCGGCCCGCCGCTGTTGCCGGGATTGATCGACGCGTCCGTTTGCAGCAGATCCTCAAAAACCTGATTGTCCAAGGTCACCGGTCGGCTTTTGGCGCTGATCACCCCCACCGTCACCGTATGATCCAGTCCAAAGGGATTGCCGATGGCGATCACCCAATCGCCCACATGCACCTCATCGCTGTCGCCCAAATTCAGATACGGCAATTCCCAGCTCACGGCAATTTTCAAAATAGCCAGATCCAGCTCCCTGGAAGCCCCCACCTGAACCGCGCTCACAGGATCCTTGCCCGTGGTCAGGTAGACATTGATCTGCCGCGCGCCTTCCACCACATGGTAATTGGTCAGAATATAGCCGTCTTTCGAAATAATCGCCCCGGAGCCCAGACCGGAGACGCTCTGCCCGTAACGCGAAGCCTGAGTCGTTTCTATTTTTACCACACTGTCCCCGGTTTTGTCCACAATTTTCTGAATGGTATCCGACGCCATGACCGTACCCGAAACCGCGGATGAAAGCAATACATTCGGCTCCTGGCCGATCCCGGCCCGGCTCCCCTCCGGCGCCCAAACCTCTTTTTCCGCAGAGTATGCCGCGGAATTCGCCGCGGGATACATAAGATACGCGGAATGCCCCGCGAGCCATCCCGTGACAAAAATCAAGAGCGCCACAAATACCTTCACACGCGTTTCATTCATTTTCATTAAAAATCCCCCCCGATTCTAAAAATACCATATCCGCCGTCCCGCCAATCTCCCCACTCCCCACCAATCACTACCCACTGCCTCCCACTGCATACAAATCCCGGTACAATTCATAATGGCTGATCACTTTGTCCACATACCGCCGCGTTTCCCTGTACGGGATCCGCCCGATATCCGACGCGTCCCCGCTCCATATCCCCCCCGCCAGCCATTGCCTCACCGTGCCTTCCCCCGCGTTGTACGCGGCCAGAACCTGAGCCGTACTGCCCCCGAAAGTATGATTCAAATACGCCAGATACCAAATCCCCATCTGCAGATTCACATCCGCCCGCAAGAGCATATCCCTGGTAAAATCCTCCTGATATCCCAGCCGCGCCGCGATCCATTCCCCCGTCTCCGGCATAATCTGCATCAATCCCAGCGCCCCCGCCCTGGAAGCGGCGGATTCCTCAAAATGACTCTCGCTGTAGATGATCGCCATGACCAACAGCGGATCCACCTGGTACTCCTGGGAAGCAAACATGATTTGCTCACGGTAAGGGAAAGGATATAAGAACCGCATCGCCACAGAAGAATTCAAAGCAAAAATCAAGAGCAGGAATGTTAGAAGACATACCCCCGATCTGTTTTTATCGAATGTTCTAATCCGCCTCCCCTTCAAAACGCTCCCTCCAAGCCCGGTTTATCAATTTACACAGTTCGCTTACATCCTTGCTGTTATCGATCACCACATCCGCCTTCCGCACCTTTTCCGGCAGCGGCATCTGCGAAGCGATTTTATTGCCGGCTTCCTCACTGGTGATATGATCCCTGGCCATCAGCCGCCGGTACTGCGTTTCCTCATCCACGGACACCACCCAAACCTCATCCATCATGGATTCCATCCCGCCTTCATACAAAAGCGGCACCATCATCACCACCACAGGAACACTCATCTGCCTGGCCTGCTCGAAACGTTCCATCATCACCTTATGAATCAAAGGATGCAATATGGCGTTCAGCCGCTCTCTCGCCTGAGCGTCGGAAAAAATGATTCTGGCCAGTTCGTCCCGCTTCAATTCCTCTTTTCCGTCGATGACATGATCTCCGAAAGCTTCCACGATCTGACCTATAGCCGGACTCCGGGGCGTGACCACTTCTCTGGCGATCTGATCCGCGTCAATCACGACGGCTCCCAACGCCTCAAGCTGCCTGGCCGCCGTGCTTTTTCCGGAAGCGATGCCTCCGGTCAGTCCAACCATCTTCATAAGCGCCCTCCTTTATTCTAGTGACAACCGGTTCGTCCTGTCAAGTAAGGTTTCGCGGTTTGGCGCGAATACCCGGTGGAGGGGGAGGATGCCGACCGATTAGGCGGAGCGTTTTAGAATTTCTAGGCGAAATTTGCGTCCGCAAAAGCCACTGTCTGAGCGGAGCGAGTTTGGCTTTTGCAGCAAATTGAGCCGTAGAAATTCAAAACGCGGAG
>JAISDM010000038.1 GCA_031264885.1 Peptococcaceae bacterium
GCAATTGCACCACTCAGCCCATTTCGCAATCGCCTGTGATCTCGGAACCGGAATCGGAACCGCTTTTGCTTCACGAGAACGACGACTTAATCATGGAATAACGCGGCGGCGGAAGCAGCTTGAGCCGTTCCGGGGCAGCTTCGGGGCGGCTTTTTTTACCTGCCGCTCCTACGGTACCGTGTATGCCGCGTTTGTAGGGGCGGCATTCTGCCGCCTGTTCTTTTGACAGACGCGCATTTCCAAATTACGAATCGCGGGGTGTGACGAACCGTGACAGATGTGGAAAAACAAGAGGCAATGACCCGGCTGCAGGAGGAGACGTCGTCATGCGCCCAATGCCCGCTGAGGCAAGGCGCCAGGCAAGTGGCGTTTGGCGAGGGCAATCCCTGCGCCAAAATCATGATCGTCGGGGAAGGCCCCGGCCAGGAGGAAGACCGCCTGGGGCGGCCATTTGTGGGCCCGGCGGGGCAATTGCTGGATAAGATCCTGGCGGCGGGGGGATTCGGCCGGATGGAGCATACGTACATCGCGAACATCGTGAAGTGCCGTCCGCCCGGGAACCGCATCCCGACGCCTTCCGAGCGGGCGTCCTGTCTGACGCACCTGTACCGTCAAATCGAGATTGTGGATCCCGTGATCATTTTGTTGCTGGGGGCGACGGCGCTCCAGGGACTGGTCAAGCCGGAGGGGCGTATCTCCAGGGACCGGGGCCAGTGGATCCTTTGGGAGAACCGCTGGGTCATGCCTACATATCATCCGGCGGCGCTTCTGCGGGATGTATCCCTCAAGCGTCCGGTCTGGGAGGATATCAAGCTTGTGGTCGCCCGTTACCGCGAACTGGTGGACGCCAATCACGCGTCGCAATATTGTTAATGTAAGAATCTAACTGGAATCCAAAGGAAATCTAAGGGGAATTTAGGGGGAATGGGTATGAAAAAACGACTCGCGCAGCGCCTCGTATGGCTGCTGCTTCTGGCCGTGACTCCGGTGTGGACGGTTCCGGTATGGGCGGCCAGCGTCGTCCGGCTGGAGATCAACGAAAATTTTACGCCGGGGCCTGATCCGCAGCTGCTGTCCGTGACGGGCGTCCTGTCCGACGGCATCCGGCAGAGAATAAGCTCCGGCCTGAGATGGAGTTCTTCTAATGAAGATATTGCCCGCGTGTACGGCGACGGGCTGGTGTCGTTCTCGGGCAAGGGAGGCGCGGTGACCGTGTCCGTCCGTTTGACGGATTCCCCTTCCATAACCACGTCCAAAACCTTCAATGTGTCGCCCTGGCCCACGCGTATCGCGATTGAAACGAATCTTCTGTACAGCGACAATCCTTACCGGCTTCTGGTCAAGGCCCAAATGAGCGATGATACGGAACGGTACTTGGGCCCTTCCGATAATGTCATGTGGAGCAGCAGCAATCCCTGGGTCGCCTGGGTCAACAGCGAAGGCGTCGTCGCTTTTACCGGAGAGGACGGCTATGTGGAAATCACGGCGGTGGTGGGCGCTTACAGCGACAAACGCAATACGGAGGTGTCCGGGGAGACGGGATCCAACGCCGCGTTCCCCAGAGGGATCCGCATCTCCACCGACATCCGCTATACCGTCGATCCTCTGCAATTGCAATTGGTCTCCATATTGACGGATAACAGCGAGCAGCAGATCCCATCCCTCGCCGCGGAATGGACATCCAGCAATCCCGCGGTGGCGGCTGTCTCCAGGGACGGCCTGTTGCGCTTCACCGGCGCGCCCGGATTCACCACGATTCAAGCGAAATACGGCGGCTATACCGCCGATAAACTGGTTTCGGTAGGCCGGCACGCGGAGAAAATCACCATCGACCAAACCCTGAATTATACCCCTGTGTGGGATGGGCAGCCACTGCCCTTATCCGCCACCGTGCGTTACAACGACGGCAGCGTTTATCAGACATCCACGGATGTGACCTGGGCCGGCAGCAACAACGCGGTGGCCGGGATCGACCGGGAAGGCAAGCTGACTTTCACGGGGACCCCCGGCGTGATCACGGTGACCGCGTCCGCGCCCGGAGGCGTGGAAGGCGCCGTGGTCAGCGATTCGGTCACGGTCACTGTGCCGGACACCCCCAAGGGCGCGCCTTCCCGCCTGTTCATTGAGAATAATCTTTATCCCGGCGACGGGCCCGTTTATCCCAAAGTCGTCTGCCTGTACACGGACGGGACGGTCCGCGACGTAACCGATCAGGCGGAGATCACCTCCAGCACGCCCTTGACCGCTACCGTCTATGAAAAAGCGGTGTATCTTTCCCCCAACCAGGGCCGCGTTCAGATTCAGGCTTCCTACGAATCCCTGACGGACACTGTTTCGGGGTATTCGGAAAATGGCAAAAGCTCGGCCGGCCGGACGCATCAATTGATCATCAAGGAGCGCTATATCCCGTATAAGGGCGCGAATCCGACGCAATTGACCGGCTTGGCCATACAGGGCGACGGCTCCGTCCGGGAGGTCACCGGCCAATTGCGCTGGCAATCCAGCCAGCCGCTGGTCGCCAGAGTCAACGCCGGCAGCCTGACCTACACAGGCCGTGTCGGGACCACAAAAATCTCGGTGCAGGGATTTGGCCTCCGCGCGGAAATGGATCTGGAGGTCACCCCTGAAATGTTCCAGAGCCGGGCGGAAGCCTTGATCATCCAGGGCGCGCTGGATCAGGGCGCCAATCCCCTGACTGCCATCGCCACCATGAACACCGGGGAAATCAAGGACGTCACCAAGGAAGCGGTCTGGAACATCAGCAACCAGAACGCGGCCAAGATCACGGAAGACGGCACAGTGGTGTTCCCGGACGGCTTGAAGCCGCTGACGGTGACGGCTTACTACGGCGGCGTAAAAGCGGAGCTGAGCCGCTGACGGAGCGAAAGACACCTGAGCAGGCAATGAGCGGATCCGAATTCGGGCGGCAGAATGCCGCCCCTGCGGTACTGTGAATGATGAGAGGGGTTCGCGATTGAACTGGATTGACTTCATACTGCTGTTTCTGATATTGGGCGCGGGCGCGTCGGGCTACGCGAAAGGCTTCATACGAAACCTCCGTTCCACCGGTTCTATCGTGGGCGGGTTCTTCGCGGCGCGATTCATCTGCGCGACGCAGGCCGATCAAATAGAAAATCTGTTTGGGATCCGGGAGAAGACATGGCGGTTTTTCTACCCGCTGGTAACGAGCCTTTTTGAATCCTTGCCCTCGCCGGAAGCAATAGGGCCGGATCACATCATAGAGGCTCTGCGCGTTCCCGCGGTGCTGCGCACATTTTTGACGGACCCGGCCCAGCGCGTTCTGGCCGGTTTGACCGGTCAAACGAATCTGATGCTGTCGAATCTCGCGGAATTCCTGACGAACCGCCTCGCGGATATCGCGGCCTTCGGGCTTGTATTCCTCGGGACCTGGCTTCTCATAAGGATCCTGCTGCATTTCGCGTTCACCTTGATCATTCCGGCGGGGCGCAATTCCTTGATTAAGTCCACGGATAAGTTCGTCGGGATGGCGACAGGCGCCGCGGTTGAGGCGTTGATCCTCATTTGTGTCGTCGGCATATTGTTTCCCCTCGTTTCCGTACCCGAATGGGCGAACCGCTCCTCGGGCTTCTTTGCCTCGGGAGTGCGGGATTCTTTTTTCATCCCCTGGATGACCCTGGGATTCCAAAAAATATTGCTTCATTGGATCATGCCCTTGTTTTAACCAGTGTTTTTAACCAGTTCTTCCCAAGGAGGGACAGAAATGCCGAACCGCCCGGTATGGGATCAAATCAAAAACGTCCTGCCTGACATGGATTCGGCGGAAGCCGAAATCTTCATTGAATCCCTCCGGGATGAGCTGATCCCCGACATTGATTGGCTGTTAGCCCGGGCGGAGGATCGGGATGAGCTCAAGACCGTGCTGGAATGCCTCGGATATCTTGCGCCTCCTCAGGGCATGCCCTTGCTGTTCCGTCATTTGAACGACTGGGACGAAAAGGTGCAGCTCTGCGCGGCGGGCGCGTTGAAGCATTATCCTCCGGAGGATCTGCTGGAACCGCTTGTACACATGTTTCTCAGCCAAAAAGCGCCTGCCGCCCGGATTGGGGATGTGCTGGCGCCCCTGGGCCGGGAGGCGGGATCCGCTTTGATGAAGGCTTATCCCAAATCGGCGCCCGATCTGAAGATTCAGATCCTGAGTTTCCTGATCCAGATTTTGGACCCGAGATGTGAGGCGCTGGCTTATCTGGCCCTGGAAGATCCGGAGCCGGAGGTAAAAAAAACCGGCCTCAAGGCCGTGGAGGTTATGCGTTTCCGTTCTTTGTGGGGGAATGTGGCGCGTTTGCTGAAACATGAGTTTTGGATTCTGCGGGGACGGGCCATTCAGGTTTTGACCGATATGCGTGTGACGGAAGCCCGACATTTGGTGCGCCCGCTGACGCTGGATCCGGATCCCTGGGTCAGAGAATGCGCCGGCCTGTATCTGTGCGCCCTGTTCCCTGATTCGGAAAACACATGGGATACGAAGGAGGATGCCGCCAATGACTCGTGAATGGATTCCGCAATGGCTTAATCCGTGGGTCGAATCCCTGCTGCTCAAAATTATCCTGACGCTTCTGATCCTCATTGGGATGAAATTGGCGGCGCGGATCTGCTTCTCCTTATCGCGCCGCATCTTCCGCTTCGCGGACACCCATGAGACGGATTTCGCTCAGCAGGCCCGAACCAAAACCATCCGGAGCATCCTGGAGAGCGTCGTCCGGTACTTGGTAGGCTTCATCGGCGCCGTCGCCATTCTGGATGTGTGGGGCGCGCCGGTGATGGCCGTGATCTCCGCCGCGGGGATTGTGGGCGTGGCGGTGGGTTTTGGCGCTCAGACCCTGGTCAAAGACATCATCTCCGGATTTTTTATATTGGTCGAAAATCAATACGCGGTGGGGGATTTTGTCCAGCTGGGGGACATCGAGGGGAATGTGGAAGCCCTGGAATTGAGAACCACGAGGATCAGAAACATCAACGGGGAACTGCACATCATTCCCAACGGATCGATCTCCACGGTCACCAATTATTACCGCGGATTCCTGCGGGCGGTTGTGGAAGTGGGCGTAAGCTATGATTCGAACATAGATCAGGTCATCAGCGCTCTGGAGCTTGCCTCTCAGCAAATTTCCGGGGAGATGGGGGAGCTTCTGCAGGAGAAGCCCACCGTATCCGGGCTCTGGCGCATGGACGACTCGGCTTTGATTTTTCGGGTCATGGTGAAAACCGTTCCCCAGGAGCGGTTCAAGGTGGAGACGGCTTTAAGGCGCCGTGTCAAGGAACAGTTAGACCGCGCGAATATCCAGATCCCCTATCCGCATCACGAACTCATCATTAAAGAAGCCGGGAAGCCGAATCCATGACGGCGGAATACCGAAGCGGGCAAGTGGTTCAAATGCGCAAGCCGCATCCCTGCGGCAGCAGTGAATGGGAAATCGTAAAAACCGGCCTCTTCTTCCAGGTTCGCTGCCGGGGCTGCGGTCGGCGCGCCGAAATGCGCCGGGACGCCTTTGAAAAAAGCGCGCGAAGAATCGTTTCCGACCCTCAGACGCCCAACGCGGCAAACATGTCCAAAACAGCGGCGCGGCCGGACACAGATGTTTTTTCGGAATCGGACAGTACCTGATAATAGATGCTGTACACCGCCCGCATATCTTCCGCGGTCAGGGGATAAGCCGCGTTGATCCGCTCTATCAATTCCGCCGCGCCCGGGGTCAAAGCGGCGCCGCCGCCCGCGCCGGGCGGACGCGCTGTGTCCGCGTCCGCCGGCGGCGAAACCGGAGCGGCGGACGGCGCGGCCGTGTTCCGCCGCATCGCCTCGTTCAGGGTCGTATGTGTCACATCATACCAGACGCTGCCGCCGGACGCCAGTATGCGGTCCCGATCCGGCCAATTTACGGCGTGGTCTATCAACGCGCGCCGGATATTCTCGCCTTCTATCGGCGTGTGATACTCATATTGGGCGGCGTTTCTCCCTGCCCGCGTGATCCGTATGGTTCCCCCTTGCGCTTCGGCCGCTGTCTGCGCTTCGGATTCAGGGGCGCCCGGAGACCGGGGCTCAAGCTGCGCTTCGGCGCCTGTTTGCGCTTCGGCCGCTGTCTGCGCTTCAGATCGGGAGGCGCCCGGAGGCTGAGGCGTGTCCGACGGGGACGCGGGCTGCCCCGACGGGGATACAGGCTGCGCGCCCGATGGGGAGCCGGTTTGCGCCTCCGGCGGCTGCGTCTCAGGCCGAGCCCCCGTTACTTGGGGACGCTCGGTCTCAGTCTGCTGCCCCGCCGGAGCCTGCGCGCCCGCCGCGGGGGCAGGTGAAGGTACGGGCGTTGGCCTAGGCACAGGTGTCGGCGTCGGCATGGGTGTTGGTGTAGGCACAGGTGTCGGCATAGGCGTGGGCGTCGGTGTCGGCACGGGCGTAGGTGTTGGCGTTGGCAAAGGCGTCGGTGTCGGCATGGGCGTAGGTGTTGGCGTTGGCGTGGGCGTCGGTGTCGGCACGGGCGTCGGTATGGGCGTAGGCGTTGGCATGGGTGTCGGCACAGGCGTTGGCGCAGGCGTCGGTGTTGGCATGGGTGTCGGTGTCGGCGTGGGCCTGGGTGTAGGCGTTGGCACGGGCGTTGGCGTCGGTATGGGTGTCGGTGTAGGCACAGGTGTCGGTGTCGGCACGGGCATCACGGGCGTGGGTGTCGGCACAGGCGCCTCCGGTGTGGGCACAGGCGTCGGCGTCGGCGCAGGCGCCTCCGGCGTAAATCTGGCTTCCAAGGTGCGAGGCGATTCAGCGATGAAGGTAAGAACCGTACCCGCGCCGTCCATTTTAAGGCCGTTTTCGTACCAGCCGCCGAACACATAGCCCTCCCCCGGCGCGGCGGTCAGTGTCACCGTATCATACGGCGTGTAATCGCCGGCTCCGGAGACAACGCCGCCCGTACCCGCGGACGCGTAAACCGCGACGGGTTTCATGGCCTTGTCCAGGTCGAAGAAATGGATGGCGTAATCCAGGGTTGTCCACCGGCCGTTTTTGTTTTTGATCCCGCTCAGATTCACCGTAAAGACATCCCCGTCCCGGATGGCGCTCAGGGATGTCATGTCCGGACGGAAAATAATTTCTTTGTCATGTACGGACAGATGCGCGGACTCTTCCGGCATATTGCCCTCGGTCAAATAGGGCGTGGAATCGTCAAACACCCATGTCCGTCCGTCGCGCAGCCGTGTCAGCGTCAATGTAAGATTTTTGCGGATGGGCGCTTGATAGGGCGCCCCCAGCTTGACCGACCACGGATATTCGGTGATTACGGGCAGTCTGGCGGTCGCGGCGAAGTATTGGATCGGAAAAGCGCCCGCGCTGGGCCACGCCACATAGGAATCAGATTCTTTTTCCCGGGACTCCATGTGTATTACCACACGGTACCCTCTATAAGAGATCTCCCCCGGATTCTGCGCGTAGCCGACGCCGAACAGCCGCGGCCCCGGGTCCAGCAGCGCCATTCTATGTTTGGCGTGTTCTATGTTGTTGCCGCCCCCGTCCGCGATAAATCCGGCGACCGCGTTGGCGATGTTGGATCTCCCGCCATACGCGCACTCACTGGTAAAATTTTGCGCCGTATTAAAAAAAGCCACGGACATTCCGGCGGGCCTGCCGGGGAAATGGGTGACCCGGTTCGCGGTCGCCAGCAGCACCGCTTTATGCTGCGCCGATTCATTCAATTTGGGCGTAAGAGAGATATCCTCATAAGAAACGCCTGCCAGATACCGGAACATCTTCAATGTGTTCAGCGCGTCCGCCAGATCCTCCGCGTTCAAGGCGCCCGCCCGGTAGGTCCCCGCGAAAGACGGCGGATCCGCGTATCGGGTTACCCTTGCGAGATCGAAAGCCGTGTTGGGGTATTTTTTCGCCACGGTCACCACTTCGGCGATGCTTCGTGTATTTACGCCCGCCGCCGTCCCGCCGTCAAGAGAACCGGCGTAAACTGCTTTCGCCGGCGACATCCAGACTATTGCCATTATGAACAACCCGAAAGACGCGATGCCGGTCAGAAGCTTTCTCATGCGTAGTCTCCCAAATAGAACCATTGTTCCATATTTTTTTACAATTTTTGTGCAGTGTTTACTATTGTAACAAATGGCATGATGAATATCAACATATATTTGTTAAATCTTTAACCGGTGAGGCGGTGATTGTAAGGCCGCTTCTATTGTGGTATTATAAGACAGGAGAACACAATCTATCCAAACGGCGCAAGAACAATACATATTATGGGAGTGGTAAAAATGGCTGAAAAATATCTGGGTGAATCAATCGCGAAACTGGGATTTGGATTTATGCGCCTTCCGAGGGCAAAGGCCGGGTTCGACATGGAGCAGATCAATCGAATGGTCGATCATTTTTTGGACGCGGGCTTCACGTACTTTGACACGGCGTATGTGTACGAAGGCTCCGAGGAGGCGCTGCGGCAATCGCTGGTGGAGCGGCATCCCCGTGAGAAGTATCAAATCGCGACGAAGCTGAACCTCATGTCCGCCAAGGCGCCGGAAGACTTGCCCGGCTATTTCGAGACATCGAAGAAGCGCCTGGGGGTGGACTATTTGGATTTTTACCTGCTTCACGGACTGGGCGGGAAAGGGATCGTGAAGGCGGACGACTTAAAGGCGTGGGACTATCTCAAATCGCTGAAAGCGGAGGGACTGGTCCGGCATATCGGCATGTCGTTTCACGGCACCCCCGAAGAACTCGACGGGATTTTTCAGAAACATCCGGAGGCGGAATTCGTTCAGATACAGCTGAATTACCTGGACTGGGACAGCGAGAAAGTACAGTCGCGCCTCGTGTACGAAGCGGCGCGCCGGAACAGTCGGTCGGTGATCATTATGGAGCCTGTGAAGGGCGGTCTGCTGGGAAGCGAGGAGTCGGCCATCGCGAAGGAATTCAAGGCATACGATCCCAACGCGTCCGCCGCCTCGTGGGCGCTGCGCTTCGCGGCGCAGCTTGACGGGCTCATAACGGTGCTGTCCGGCATGAGCACATATGAGCAGATTGCGGACAACACCGCCACGTTCCGGAACATGGGCCCGCTTTCCGAAAAAGAAAACGCCCTCATAAAGAAGGCGGCGGATATCCTAAAAAGCACCCCGCGGGTTCCATGTACAGGCTGTAACTACTGCACCCCGAACTGTCCGCAAAAAATAGCCATTCCGGCGATATTGGACCTCTACAGCAATTATCTCGTATACAACACCCTGGCCGGGATCGCGCGCGCGTACGGTTTTGCCACAGGAAGAGGCGGCAAGGCGAAAGACTGCGTCGCGTGCCGCGTCTGTGAGGAACACTGTCCACAGCACATAGAGATTGCCGATACGCTCGCCAAATTCTCGGAACTGGTCGGCGAAAAAAAATAACGCGCCCGGGCAGCGGATTTAGACAATTAGACAATTTACCCAATCTGCGATTCACGTTTTGGAAATGCGCGTCTACCGTAAACGGGCGGCAAAACACCGCCCCTACAGATGCGCCGTTCGCGGTACCGTAGGGATGGCAAAACACCGCCCCTATTCGGTACCGTAGGGGCGGCATTCTGCCGCCCGTTTTTGACAGACGTGGATATGAAGCGCCGGCGGGCTATTGCTGGCTATTGTATCCTTGATTTGCCCGACATTTTTTCTAAAAAAATAACCCATTTGTCAATTGTGGACATGCTTAAGGAATGTTCCATCAGGCAGGCTTCTTTTTCAGCAAGAGCCGGATCGACTCCGAGAATGTCGATTAAGAACGATCTCAATACGATGTGGCGGCGATATATATCTTTGGCCTGCATTTTTCCATTCGGAGTGAGACTCAGTGTGCCGTAATGCTCATGCAGTACCAGCCCGGACTGCTTTAAGGAACCGATGGCCCGGTTGACACTGGCTTTGGATACGGATAGATGCTGCGCGACATCTGTTAACCGGACGGCTGTGCCCTCCATTTGTTCCAGATTATAGATCGCCTCTAAGTAGTCTTCCAGCGACGGGGATAACGCGACGAACTCTTCCACGGGGAAGTCCCTCCTTTCTCGCTTTGTTTAGTCTTATTTTACTTTATACGAAACGCGTTGTCAAACAAACCAATTTTTGCGATTCGCAAGCCTGGAAATTCGCGTCCGCTAAGACGGGCGGCAGGATGCCGCCCCAGACCGTCCGAAAACGGGACGGGGCACGGCATGCCGTGCCCCCACGGGGGGAACCGGGGGCGAACCACCGCGGGGCGTTGGGGGAAATAGACGCGGGGCGTCCGCCGACGCCCCCTACGG
>JAISDM010000092.1 GCA_031264885.1 Peptococcaceae bacterium
GAGCGTTTTAGAATTTCTAGGCGAAATTTGCGTCCGCAAAAGCCACTGTTTGAGCGGAGCGAGTTTGGCTTTTGCAGCAAATTGAGCCGTAGAAATTCAAAACGCGGAGCCGTAAGGGCAATATCTCCTCCTTCACCGGGTATTCTGCCATACTTCGAGTTATTCTATTTCGCCGAATACAGTTTCATACCCGGTATCGCGTTCAAATCCCATCCCGAACGTTCCCCCCCGGCAAAACGATAATACGCGGCACAGGCAATCATAGCGGCGTTGTCCGTGCAAAAAACCGGTTCGGGGCAATATAAGCGCAGCCCTTCCTCCCGGGCCCGCCGAGCCATCCTTTCCCTCAGCTTCCGATTGGCCGCCACACCCCCGGCCATCAAAACATTCCCGGTTTCAAAACGGACGGCGGCGCGGACGGTTTTTTCCACCAGCACCTCCACCACACTTTCCTGGAACGAAGCAGCCAAATCAGGAATATTCAGGGTTTTTTTCTCTCGTTCCCGCTGAACCAGCCTCATCATTGCCGTCTTTAAGCCGCTAAAACTGAATTCCCAACTTCCGTCACCCAACCATGCCCTCGGCAGCTCATAAGCCCCTTCTCGCCCCTCAGAAGCCAACCGGTCAATTTCAGGGCCGCCAGGATAGGGCAGCCCCATAGCCCTGGCCGCCTTATCAAAGGCTTCCCCCGCCGAATCGTCCCGCGTCTGTCCCAGCAGCTCATACCTTCCATGCCCCGTCATCCGCGTCAGAGCCGTGTGCCCCCCCGAAACGACCAGCCCGATCAGAGGAAACTCAATCTGCCCGTGTGTCAGCCAATTGGCATAAATATGCCCCTCGATATGATTGACCCCCAATAACGGCAGACCGAGGCCATAAGCCAAGCCTTTGGCGGTATTCACCCCCACCAGCAAAGCGCCCGCCAGACCCGGGCCGCAAGACACAGCGATGCCATCCATATCCCCCAAAGCCAGCCCGCTTTCCCTCAGCGCGGAGTCTACCAGAATATTGACCTGCTCCAAGTGATTCCGGGAAGCCAATTCCGGAATCACACCCCCGAACTGCCTGTGAATATCCGCCTGAGACGCAACCACATTGGCCCGAAGCCTCGATCCTTCTTCCAGAACCGCCGCGGCAGTCTCATCACAACTGGTCTCTATCGCGAGAATCACCCGCGGAGAACTCCCCGTCAATCCGCTTCCCCCTCAATTTATAATAACGCAGAATAGATAAGCAATATCCCGGTGAAGGAGGAGATATTGCCCGATTAGGCGAGCAATATCTCCTCCTTCACCGGGGGTTTTGCCACACTCCGAATCACAGCCTCATCTTCTATCCGTGTAAAGCCACATGATCAAAGCATCCTCCCCCGTATCGGAATAATACCCCTTCCGGGAGCCGACACAAGTAAAACCCAAACTCTCATACAGCGCGAGCGCCACAAAATTAGACACCCTGACCTCAAGCGTTATATGTAACATACCATGTGAAATTGCACTGTCAATGATTTTTTCCATCAGCCGCCGCCCGAGATGCCTGCCCCGGAAGCCGTTTCTGACGGCAATATTCGTAATGTGCGCCTCATCGATGATCTTCCAGTACCCGCAATATCCCAGCACATAGTCCGGCGCCGCCGCGCCGGCAACTACCAGATACACCGTTCTCTCCTTATATTTCAGCTCGTTTTGGAACGAATGCTCCGACCAGGGCAGCGTAAAAGCCTGCTTTTCTATTTCCGCCACTTGAGGTATATCTTTTTCCGTCATAGCCCGAAAAATAAAGCCCACCCCAACAGCGCCCCTTTTCTTTATTAAACGTGATTCGTGATCCAGCAATATCCCGGTGAAGGAGGGTGACGCTGACCGATTAGGCAAAGCGTTTTAGAATTTCTAGGCGAAATTTGCGCCCGCGAAACCCCATCACGAATCCTTCCGCCGGCCAATCTCCACAGACCTGACATATCCGGGCTTCAGCTCATACAGATGATCCTGTTCCCCGCGAAGAAGCTTTTGCCGGCCCATCCAGGCCACCACAGAAGCCCTGAGATCGCTCATCGGATGAATGAACAGATTCAGCCGGTCCCCCGAGCCCTCCCACACAGACCGGTGATTCCACGCGCCATTCCCCGCCAGCGCCACAGGCTCGCCCAGCTCCAGCAGCCTTCGCGCCCAATCCTCAGGCAGCACGCCCCGGGGTTCCTCCGCCAGGCGAAGCGCCCCGTCCATCTTTCGATACAGCGCGGCATACACCTCTCCCCGAAAAGCGTCTATCATCGGAGACACCCATCCATCCATAACCGCGGCTTGACACGCGGCGGCCTCCAGCGTACCTATTCCGGCAATGGGCACATTCAAACTCTGCGCCAGCCCCTTCGCCAGAGTCATTCCGATCCTGAGCCCGGTAAAAGACCCCGGCCCGGAAGACACAGCCAGCCCCTCCACCTGCCCAACCGCGTATCCCACCTGACCCAGAAGCGCGTCTATCATGGGCAGCAGCTGCTGGGAATGGGTCAAACCGCGGTTGAGCGATATCTCTCCCGCCAGTCCGTCCGCGTCCGCCAAAGCCACAGAAGCCGCCGGGGTGGCGCTGTCAATTCCCAGAACGAGCATAGGGCCTCATTTCCTCCCATAAAGACGCCACAGTCACAGACCGCCCCACGGCGCTCATCTCAATTTCGCGCCCTTCTCCCTCTCCGCGGGTCATATACCTGAACCATATCTGAAGATAATCCTCAGGCAAATACCCCTGAACGAGCGATCCCCACTCCACCACGCTGACACCCGAGCCGTAAAAATATTCTTCGTAACCCAACCCTTCCATCTCCTCCGGCCCGCGCAGCCGGTACACATCGAAATGGGCCAAATCCAGACGCGCGCCTTTATACAAATGCAGCAAGGCAAACGTAGGGCTGGTCACAAGCTCCGCGGAACCCAAACCTTGCGCCAGCCCCTTGACAAACCGGGTTTTTCCCGCACCCAGCTCTCCATCCAGGCTTATGACCTGCCCGCCCGGAATCCGTTCCCCCAGCAAAGCGCCCAAATCCTCCGTCTCCTTTGGCGAAAAAGTCTCAAATATCAGCATTTTCACTCCAGACCTTCGCCCCGTCCACAAACACGAGGCGCACCCTCGACCGCACATCCAGAGGATGTCCGTCCAGCAATACCAGGTCCGCGTCCTTGCCCGGATCCAGAGATCCCAGCCGGTCTTCCAGCTTTAGAATCTTTGCCGGATTGAGCGTAATGGCCTTCAGCGCGTCCGCCTCAGGCATGCCGTGCCGCACGCATAAGGCGGCGCAAAGAGAGAGATATTGAATCGGCGTGCAGGAATGATCCGTGGTCAGCGCCGTCAATACGCCCGCCGCCATCAAATCCACCGCCGTTTTCCAGGACAGCTCCTTCAGCTCCACCTTCGCTCTGGAAGAAAACGTAGGCCCGACCACCACCGGCGCCTGCCGCTTCAGCAGCGCGGGAATCAGCTTATGTCCTTCCGTCGCGTGTTCGATCACCAGATCCACATTGAATTCCTCGGCGATGCGGATGGCCGTCAGTATGTCGTCAGCGCGGTGGGCGTGAGCGCGCAGAGGGATCTGGCCTTCCAGGACCTCCGTCAGGGCTTCCATGCCCAGATCCCTCTGGGTCACCTCCCCGTCCTCCAAATCTTTCTTCCGCTTCATTTGGTAGTCCTGGGCCTCCGCCAGCGCCTGCCTCAACAGAGCGGCGATGCCCATCCGGGTATAGGGCATTTTTTTCTGTTCGGCATAAACGCGCTTAGGATTCTCCCCGAACGCGACCTTAACGCCCGCCTGGGGATTCAGCACCATCGAATCAAAACTTGGCCCCGCCGTCTTCATAACCAGCGACATGCCCCCCACCACATTGGCGCTTCCGGGCCCGGTCATCACCGTGGTCACCCCGCCGCTCAAGGCGTCCTCGAACCCGATATCGAAAGGGTTAATGCCGTCCAGCGCCCTCAAGGCCGGCGTCACAGGATCCGAAATCTCGTTGACATCGTCCCCTTCCCACTGATAGATCTCCTCCATAATGCCCAGGTGCGTATGCGCGTCGATAAAACCGGGAACCGCGGTCAAGCCGTCCCCCGGAATGATTTGCGTATCCGGCGGGAGCTCGACGTCCGCCCCCACCGCCGTCAGTTTTCCGTCTTTCCAAAGGATCGTCCCTTTAGGGATCACAGGCCCGGATACAGGATATATTCGCGCGCCCACAACAGCTTGATAGTCCATGTTTTCCCATACCTTTCATTCTATCACCATATGTGCATTTGATCAAACGCTTATGACAACTTCTTCAGTCCCAAGCTGATTTCTAAAGCCTGATCCACCAAATTCATATAGCCCGAACCCAATTTGGCTATTTTTTCCTTGAGGCGCCGTTTATCAATCGTCCGGATCTGCTCCGTCAGGACGATTGAATCCTTCTCCAAACCGCACGCGACCGCGGGCAGTTCCACATGAGTCGGCATTTTTGATTTTAACATCTGCCCGGTAATAGCCGCGATAATGGTGGTAGGGCTATATTGATTGCCGACGTCATTCTGCAGAATCAGAACGGGCCTCAAGCCCCCCTGTTCCGATCCGACCACTGGGTTTAATGTAGCGTAAAATATTTCCCCGCGTTTAACTTCATCCAAAGCCATCACATCCAAACATCATTATCCATCGTTCCTTTTCAGAAGCAGCCGAAACGCTTCCTCGTCGCTGAACACCGCTTCTTTGGCCAAAAACAAATTCATCCGGCTTGTTTCGCGATACCCGTCCTTCAAATCATTCAATTCCCCCGCGCCTGATTTCCTGCCTTGATCCTGACTGTCGGACTCCCACGCTTTCGCTGTCATTCTACTGTCCTCCATATGCTATATTGTACAGTTAAACGCCATTTTATGCAAGGTTCGCATAATTTTCATTTATCTGTCTTGCCCCGGCCCGGATTAACCCAGCCGCAGCTGCTCCCTCGCCATGAATAAGTTCTCCGTCAAATCTCCGGCCAAAATACCGCGGAAACCCACCCCTTTCCCAAATAAATCGCCGGCCAGTCCGTGCAAATAGACCCCCAGAACCGCCGCGTCCTCCACCGGCAGACCCTGAGCCGTCCAGGCGCCGATCGCGCCCGCCAGCACATCGCCTGTTCCCGCCGTGGCAAGGGCGGGATTCCCCGTATCGTTAATATAAAGCGTCCCCAGTGGCGTCGCGGTCACTGTGGCCGCCCCTTTGAGCACGACCACCGACTGAAATTTCAGAGCGGCTTCCCCGGCGGCTTTCAAACGGTCTGCTTGAATTTCCGCCGGATCGACGTTCAGCAGCCGCCCCAACTCTCCGGCGTGAGGCGTCAGCACAACCGGCGCTTCCCTTTTGGCCAGAAGAGAAGGGTTCCGGGACAAAGCCCACAAACCGCCGCCGTCCAATATCAAAGGAATCCGCAGTCCGGCCGCCCTCGTCAGCAAAAACTCCAAATCGTCGCCGGGCCTCATGCCCGGTCCGAAAACCAGCGCGGATTTTCCCTCAGCTTCCGCTTCCAGAGCGTCCGCCGCGTCTCTGGATAAGGCGCCCGTATCCGTCTCAGGCAAGCCCTTCGTCAATCCCTCCGGAAACGCCAAATCAAAATGACCGGCCAAACTCTCCGGAAGCACAGTCGTCACCATTCCGGCCCCTGAACGCAGCGCCGCCCGGGACGCCAAAAGCGCCGCGCCCGCCATGCCCCTGGATCCGGCGGTCACCAGAACATGTCCAAACGTATACTTATGACCGTCCACAGGCACAGGGGGCAGCAGGGACTTCGCCATATTGTGATCCGCCAGCTGAACGGTTTGGGTTGAAATATCTATGGCTTCCCGGGGAATGGATATGTCTGATATCACCACTTCCCCCGCGTATTCCTTGCCGGGATAAACATACAGCCCCAGTTTCCCGAAAGCCAGGCTGACTGTTTTTTCGGCCCGAACGGTCCAGGCGCTCACCTGCCCGGTATCCGCGTCCAGTCCGGAAGGCACGTCTATCGCCAGCACCGGCGCGTGACTTTCCGTGACCGCCTGCACCGCCTTGGAGCACACCTCGTTCATTTCTCCGTGAAAGCCTGTCCCAAAAAGCCCGTCAATGACCAGCCGGGCGCCGTGCAAGGCTAATTTAAACGGATAGAAGCTGTTGTGATCTTTCAAGATATTCCACGGAATCCCCAGCGCCTCCACCAGGCGCCAGTTGCCGGCCGCGGACCCGCTGAACTCCTCCGGGGGCGAGGTCAAAAACAGCCGGATATTGAGACCCCATTGATATAGGTGCCGCGCCGCCACCAAAGCGTCTCCCCCGTTATTTCCCCTGCCCGCCAAAATAACGGCCTGGTCGGATTTGTTCTTTAAATATTCCCACGCCTCCAAAGCCACATTCTTACCGGCGTTCTCCATCAGGACATCCGCCGGCATGCCTCTTTCCTCAATCGCCCACCGATCCATCAATCTCATATCGGTTCCAGTCACAATTCTCATTTTCTTTCCTCTCCAATTGCCACAGCCACGGCATAATCCCGGCTGTGAGAGATGCTCAGCACAATCCTGTCCAAACCCGCGCTTTCCATTTTGTCCGCCGTTTTTGCCGTCAGACACAGGAAGGGGGCGCCGGCGGCGTCGTTCATAATCTCGATATCCCGGAAACTGATATCCCCCAGCCCCACGCCCAGCGCCTTCATCACCGCCTCCTTTGCCGCGAACCGCCCGGCTAAGGACGCGGCGCCGTCCCCCTTCGACCGGCAATACCGCTCTTCCTCCGGCGTCAAAACACGGTTCCAGAAAGCCGGCCGGCGGGCCGCGGCCCGGCGGACGCGCTCAATTTCAATAATATCCGTCCCCACCGTCATTGAGCTTTATCCGAATTTTGGCTCAGTTCCGCGCGAATGACCTCCGCCAAACCGCCGGCCAGTTCGCGCAGCTCATCCCGGTCCGGGCCTTCCGCCATAACGCGGACCAAGGGCTCCGTCCCGGAAGCGCGCACCAGCAGCCGGCCCCTGTTCTCAAGGATTTTTTCCGTTTGCCTCACCGCCTCCCGAATGACCCCGGAAGTCTCCCAATCCACATCCGAATCCACCCTCACATTCACCAGCACCTGTGGATATTTCCGCATTCTTCCGGCCAGTGTCTCCAAAGAACAGCCCGTCCCGCGAAGGGCTTTCAGAAGCGTCAGCGCCGTAAAAATCCCGTCTCCCGTGGTGTTCTCCCTCAAGTATATAATATGGCCGGACTGTTCTCCGCCCAGAACCGCTTTCTCCTCAATCATTTTTTCCAGCACATAGCGGTCCCCCACCTTGGTCTCATGCAGAAATATGCCTGCCTCCCGCATTGCTTCACGCAATCCCAGATTGCTCATCACCGTGGCGACCATCTGTCCGCCCAAGAGCCCTGATTTCTCCAGTTCCAGCGCCAATATGGCCATGATCTGATCCCCGTCCACCGTCTCTCCCCGGGCATCCACAGCCAGAAGCCGGTCCGCGTCCCCGTCCAGCGCCAGGCCCAGATCCGCCTGGTATTTGACGACTTCCGCCTTTAAACTCTCCAAGTGCGTGGAGCCGCACCGGTCATTGATGTTCAGCCCATCCGGGCAGTCATGGATGCTGACGACCTGCGCCCCCAGCTCGCGGAACACCCTGGGCGCCACCGCGCTGGCCGCGCCGTTGGCACAGTCCAGAACCAAAGTGATCCCCGCCAAATCGCCGCCCGCGCTCTCTTTTAAGAAACGGACGTAACGCTGCGCCCCTTCCTGATAATCTGTGACCTTCCCTGTTTCGGCGCCCACAGGTCTGCGCGTCTTTTCCAAAGAATGGAGAATCATTTCCTCAATGTCGTCTTCCAGCTGATCGTCCAGCTTGAACCCCTGATGGTTGAAGAACTTGATCCCGTTGTCCGGCGCCGGGTTATGCGACGCGGAGATCATCACGCCCGCGCAGGTATCCATGTTTTTGGCCAAATACGCCACCCCCGGCGTGGGAATGACCCCCGCCAGGTACACATCCACCCCCGCCGCGCAGAATCCGGACATCAGCGCGCCTTCCAGCATCTGACCCGACCGCCTCGGATCCCTCCCGATGACCACCGCCGGGTTTTCATAGCCTTTCTTAAACAAAAATCCGGCGGCCAGTCCTAACTGCATCGCCAACTCCGGCGTCAAATCCCGGTTGACCATCCCGCGAACCCCGTCCGTACCAAACAACCGCGCCATAGAGGCCCTCCCTCATCGTTCATTCGTTCATCATCAATTCGTAGTTGAGCTCGTCATCCGGCGGAGGGGGAGGATGACGGCCGATTAGGCGGAGCGTTTTAGAATTTCTAGGCGAAATTTGCGTCCGCAAAAGCCACTGTCTGAGCGGAGCGAGTTTGGCTTTTGCAGCAAAT
>JAISDM010000098.1 GCA_031264885.1 Peptococcaceae bacterium
ATTTCACTGCCGGCTGCCGAAATGTCGGCGGAATAGACGGGGAAGAAGGTGCGGTTGTCGAAGATGGAATGCGCTTCTTCCAGCGGCTGCGGCGTTCCTTTGACTTTGTAACCTATGGAAGCGTAGCCTCTGAGCCGTTTCTGATACATGTTTTCGAGCGTTTCCACATGGACGTCCACGTAATCGTAAACCTGGACTTCTTTCTTGCCGTCATATAACCGGTGCAGCCTGCCGGCGTACTGCTGAAGCGTTCCTTTCCACGATATCGGCATGGCGAGAAAAAGCGTGTCCAGACGCGGCATATCGAAACCCTCGCCTACATATTTCCCGGTGGCGACGAGGACAAAGGGTTCGCCGGCGGGAATTTCGGCGACGGATTGCAGGGTCTCGCGGCTTTTCTTTCGGGTTTCTCCGCCGGTCAGCGTGATTACGTTCTTTATGTTTGGCCTCAGCTGCTTCGCCAGATATTTCACGTGGCCGACGCGTTCGGTGAGGATGATGGGGCTTCTGCCCTGTTCGGCGGCCGCCGTGACGTCCTGCAGGATCAGGCTGTTGCGAAGCTCATTGTTTTGGATGTCGCCGTAAATATCATTCCATGTCCACTCGTTCCCGTCGCGGTGAGCCGGCTTCTGGAAGCGGGTAAAACGCGGGATGACAAAATGCTCAAAGGGGCGCGCCGCGGCCTGTTCTTTCGCGTCCACACGCCAGCGGATTTTGCCGCAGTGCATATAGATAATCGGATGATGCCCGTCCTGCCGCGCGGGGGTCGCGGTCAGGCCGTAAACATATTTCGCGTTCACGGCCTTGAGAATCTGCTCGAAACTGACCGCCGACACGTGATGGCACTCGTCCACGATGACCATGCCGTAATCCCTCACAAGCTCCTTGACCTCGTCGCCGGAGACTAAGGATTGCATCACCGCCACGTCAATGACGCCGCTTGGATTTGTCTTGCCGCCGCCGATCTGGCCTATGACGGTTTTCTTGCGTTTGCGTCCTGTGGGCGTCAGCTCGGGCGCCGGTTCTTCATGGACGGTCAAAAATTCGTTCAGCCGCTCTCTCCACTGAGACAGCAGGTTTGTGCGGTGTACCAAAACCAGCGTGTTCACTTTGCGCTCCGCGATGAGGTACGCCCCGACGACGGTTTTGCCAAAGGCGGTCGTTGCGGACAAAATGCCGTTGTTATGCGCCAAAAGCGCGTCCGCCGCCTGCTGTTGCCCGCCGCGCAGTTCGCCGTTGAACCGGACGTCGATGCCGCGCCCCGGATTGGTCTCGTCACGGAATTGCGCGGCGGCGCCGTTGGTTTCCAAAAGCCCGCGAATTTCGTCCTCTAAGCCGCGGGGCAGGCATAGATATCGTTCGGTTTCGTCGGAGCAGGAGATGATCCGCGTCATTTTGTGCGTAGGAAGCCGCATGGCCTGCGCCTTGTAAAACTCGGGGTTGCGGAAGGCCGCCAGGCGTTTCAGCGCGTTCAGTCCGGGGCTTGAAATCCCTGATTTATCGACGTATAAACCGTTTGCGCTAACGATGTTTACTTTGTCCGGGAAATCGGATTTTGTGAGCTTCGGCGCCGGTTTTTTGCCTTTCCACGGTTTTTCGTCCTCCGAATCCCTGCGCAAATCGCCGAGTTCGTCTGAGGGCGACAATTGCCGGATAAACGATTCGATCTCTTTCAGGGTATATCTTTGGACACGGGATAAATAATTCCATTGATCGGGATAGGTATTGAAATTCTCATCCACAAACACGCTTCTGCCCTGTTCCCGCGGCGCCTTCTGGAGCGGAAGCGCGATGAGGTTGCCGAATCCGCCGTTTGTCAGGGTATCCTGGGCGGGAATCATCCGGTCGTAAGTCTTGAAGGGCAGTTCATGGTGTTGGTTCATTGCCCGGGTAATCAGGCTGCTGCCGAATTTCCGCGCCGTTCCCGCGGGGATGTTCTCGGCGAAAAAAAACCAAAGGTGGATCCCGGCGCCGGAACGGGAACGCTCCGCCGCCACACGGATGCCTTTTTCGGCGCAAATCTCGCGAATGGCGCCGACGTCGTGGCGCAAGGTCTCCGGGCTGTATTCTTTCCCGTCGAAATCGAAGGCCAGGAAACGGCATGTTTCATCTGGAAGCATGGGATATACGCCGACGGTCATGTGTCCCATGAGGTGTTTTTCGACTGCGTCCGCGTCATATTTCACGAAATTATGATTGGGGCACTTGCCGCATTTCATTTTGCCTCCGCCCGATTTGGGACAGAGCGCCGACCACTCGCTGAGGCAGGCGGGGACATATCCGGAGGCGTCTTTTTTCGCGTTTTCCCACCGCCTGGCGAAAACATCCTCGCGGCCGGTGAACAGCGACATAAACAATTCGATTTTTTCGGCCGGCGCGCTGTTATTGTGAATGCCCGCCGGCGGTATCGGCTCAATTGACTCGATCGGCACACTTGGCACACTTGGCACACTTGGCTCGCTTCGCTTAATCGACGCGAACGGGATACTTGATTCGCTTCGCTCAAGCGGTTTGATCGACTTGTTTTGCCCGAACATCTTGCTTTGTTCAATCAACTTGCTTTGCTCAATTGTCTTGACCGGTTCAGCCGTCTCATTCTGCGCCGCCGCGGCCGGGCGCGCCCAGAGTCTGCCGCCGCCGTACAACGACCGGTATATGGTCAGTTCCTCCAGCGTTTCGCTGTGGGTGGCCGTGCCGATGATCTCGCATTCGTTTTCCTGGAAGCGGGGACGTTTGTCTTTGTTTAGCATTTCAATCCAATGAAGCTGCTCCATATTCTTTTACCTCGCGCGTATTCTATTCTCGTGGCGTGACACTTTCGATGGGCACAGTGTAACGCGTAACAGTGTATATGTCAATCTGCGATTCGTAATTTGGCATTGTTTAACGAAACGCGCCTGAGCAAATTGCGAGCGGATCCGGATTCCGGGCGGCAGAATGCCGCCCCTACGGTACCGTGAACGATGGATCTGTAGGGGCGGCATTCTGCCGCCCGTTTTTTCCTGAGTGACAGGCCGGCAGGATTTAGGTTAATATAAAATCACAGTTGTGATTTGCGCGTCTTTGCGTGCCGCGCGTTCTGAAACAG
>JAISDM010000118.1 GCA_031264885.1 Peptococcaceae bacterium
GGCTTGTCCCAGGATCCAAAAAGAAGGAACCTGGATTCCGGGTCAAACCCGGAATGACAAGATGGGCCGCCGGAATGACGAGGAACGGATGCGCACAATTGTACAGGCCGAATTTTTGACGTTTTCGGACGGTCTCAGGCGGCAAAATGCCGCCCCTACAGACGCGTCACGTCATTCACAGTAACGTAGGGGCGGCATTCTGCCGCCCGTCTTTGATAGCTACAGTTATATTTTCTATGTTGGATACACTTTTATGAGAAAAACGCGGATGTTTTGATCCGCGGGCAGCTGGCGGCCATCGGCCATCCTACCGCCGCGCGAAGCTAAAAGTCCGCGCCACCACCCCGTCAGTCGCAGTCTGTATTACATTCCCCTTCAAGAAGGGGAATGTAATACAGACTGCGACTGCCACCCCTCCCAGAAGGGGAATTTTTCCAAACCGCGAATCGCGGGAGCGGTATACAAAACAATTCACAACCCTGTGTCTGTGTGATATAATATGTGTCATACGGGAGCATAAAAATACCCGTAAATACATCATCTGAGGAGAATGACCATGAGAAGTTTTACCACATTAGATTTACAGTACGCCCACAGGTTCTATGGGTTCAAAGGGGAAGCCCAGTATTTACACGGGCACACGGGGATATTGACGCTTGAAGTTGAAGACACCGTCAACACAGGCGTTAATATGGTATTCCCTTGTAATGAAATTAAAAAAACCGCTTGGGAAGTTTTGCAAAACTTTGACCACGCGCTGGTTTTAAGGGAAGACGACCCGCTGCTTCCCGCGATTCTTGGCGTTTATGAAGCACAAGGCATTAAGGACGGCGTACCCACCAATAAACACAAAGGCCCCGCTTTTAAGACGGAACTTGCGACCGCGTATCCGGAATGTCGTTTGGTTGTTACAAAAGAAACAATGACTGTTGAAGGTATGATTAAGATAGTTTATGATTTACTGAAAGATAAACTAAATATAGTCAAAATCACCTTTACCAGCGGAGTAAACGGCGCCGCGCAAGAATACGGGCAAGAACACCAAAAAGAAAAAAATCGCTGCCCGTTATGCGGCATTACGCTGAAAGAAAACGGCGTATGCCCAAAATGCGGTTACCGAACCGCGCCGTAAAGCCCGGAATGAATCTGACGGCAATCTATGACATCCTTTACGCCCATTACGGCGATCCGCGCTGGTGGCCGGGCGACACGCCTTACGAGATAATGACCGGCGCTGTGCTTACGCAAAACTGCGCCTGGCACAATGTTGAGAAAGCGATCGCCAACTTCGGCGGCCGGCTTACGCCAGACTTTGTGCTGAATGCCGGCGCCGCTGAGCTTATCGAAATCATCCGCCCTGCCGGGTTCTTCAACCAGAAAGCTGCGTATCTGAAAGCGGTGACGGCTTGGTTCGGCAAATATGACTTTAATGTGCCGGCAGTCCGGCGTGAGCCGCTTGATAAGCTCCGCGCCGAACTGCTCGCGGTCAAAGGCGTCGGCAATGAAACGGCGGACGCGATTTTGCTCTATGCCTTTGACCTCCCGACATTTGTGACAGACGCTTACACAGTGCGGCTTTGCGGCCGGCTGCCGCTGAACGCGGGGAGCGGATACGGTCAAATCAAAGCGTACTTTGAGGACAATCTGCCGAAAGACGCGGCGGTCTACAACAACCTCCACGCGCTGATCGTCATTAACGCGAAGGCGCACTGCCGGAAGAAGCCAGGCTGCGGCGGCTGCCCGCTTGAAGATATTTGCGAAAAGAGGATTTGAGAATGTATTATGCTGAAATAAAAAAATATTGATCTTGCATATTTCATGATATTTGGATATACTATGGATATACGGATGTGAAAGGGGTGCCATTATGCAAACAACAATTGTCAAATGGGGCAATTCACAAGGAATAAGGCTGCCCAAACTGTTATTAGACAGCGTAAATTTATCTTACAATGACGAAGTTGATATTATCGTCGAAAACAACAGCCTTATTATGAAAAAAGCTGAAAAAAGGAATCCATATAAGACCATTCAAGAGAGATTCAAGGACTTTAATGGAGAATATGAGCCGATAGAGATAAATTGGGGAACGCCAGTCGGTGAAGAAATATGGTAAAGCAAGGTGATATTATAAAAATGGATTTTGACCCGCAAAGCGGTCACGAACAGGCAGGATACAGACCTGCCGTAGTAATAAGCAATGATTTTTTCAACGCAAGAACAAATCTAACCATAGTATGTCCTATTACGAACGTAAACAAACCGTTTCCCTTGCATATCCCACTTGACGGCAGAACGGCGACGACAGGCGTGATCTTGTGCCAGCACGTTAAAGCGGTAGATCTTAACGCGCGAGATTATAAAGTGTTAGAGCGTATGCCAAATGATTTGTTGGAGGAAATTATCTCTACCGTCTTTTCGGAAATTGAAATTCACCCAATTTATTCCAAAATCGATTGAAGCCCCCGCATTACCGAACATCACACCGTCCCGCTCGGCTTTGCGGCGATCCGTTCCAGCGCCGCCCGCATGATTCCTTCCGGCGGCTTCGTTCCCGTCCACAGCTCGAAGGACGCCTCGCCCTGGCCGGCAAGCATGGCCAGTCCGTTTAACGTTCGAAGGCCCAATTTCTCCGCTTCTTCCAGCAGCCTGGTTCGCACCGGGTTGTAAACAATATCGCAAACCAGCAGCTTCCGGCGCGGCCCTCCGGCCCCCGGCGGCCCGCTTCCGGGCGCCCTTGCCTCCGCGGCGACCGCCCCCGCGGCCCCGGCCGCCAGCAGGCCGGCGTCCAGGCAAAGCGCGTCCCCGCGCGGGTACATGCCGACGCTGGTGGCATTCACGAGCACATCCGAATCCCTCAGCGCCGGCGTCATCGCCTCCGGCTCCCAAGGCACGGACTCGCAGCAATTCCGGATGGAACCGTTGATGTACGCCGCCAACGCATCCGCCCGGGCCTCCGTCCGGTTGCAAATGTAGATTCTGCGGGCGCCTTCCATGGCAAAAACAGCGCAGATCGCCCTGGACGCGCCCCCCGCGCCCAAAACGAACAGAGTTTTGCCTTGAGCGGTCTCCCCGGTTTCTTCCGTCAGGGAACGGCTGAATCCAAGGCCGTCCACATTATGGCCAATGGCTCTGCCCTCCTTAAAGACGACGGCGTTGACGGCGCCTATGGTTCGCGCGGCCGGGGCGATCTCGTCCAGATGCTCCATCACCGCCACCTTATGAGGTATGGTCACATTACAGCCCAGGTAATTCATCTTGGCCATGCCCCGGATGACGTCGCCCAAATCCTCCGCCTTCACCTCCACAGGAAGATAAATACAGTTCATCCCCGCCGCCTCAAAAGCGGCGTTTTGCATAGCCGGCGAAAAACTGTGCCCCAGAGGATATCCCAGCAAGGCCGCCAGCCGCGCCTCCCGGGTAATCTCCATATGAATCCCGCCATGAATCCCGCCCGTCCGTTCCCATCGCCGAACCCAATCCATGATCATCTCCGCCGCGGCGTCCGCGCCCCGGTCATTCGCAAGGCAAACATCCGCCGCCTTCCGATACAAATCAAGCCGCGCCTCCCTCAGCGCGATTAGGTTTTGCTTATCCCCCCGGAGCATAGGCCGCCCCGACACCACAATATCCCGCAGAATATGCTCGATGGGCCGGTCCAGAAAGATCACCCGGCCCGATTCCCGCATCAGCGCGATGTTCTCCTCCCGAACCACGACGCCTCCCCCCGTGGAAAAAATCCCGCGGCGCTCTCCCGCGGCCCATCTCAGAACCTCCGTCTCCTTCCGGCGGAAGTAATCCTCCCCCTTCTCCCGGAATATCTCAGGGATGCTCACGCCCTCCCACTCCTCAAGCACATCGTCCAGGTCCGCGTAAGTCCTCCCCAGGCGCCCGGCCACAAGCCTGCCCAAAGTGCTTTTGCCGGCGCCGCTCAGCCCGATCAGGAACAAATTATCCCTTGACATAATTCCCCAGAAGCCTGTATTCCAGGCACTGTCCTTCCACAGCCTTCAACGCCTCCTGAATCCCGGGCTCATTCAGGTTTCCGTCCAAATCCACGTAAAAACGGTATTCCCAGTTTTTTTCAGGTATGGGCCTGGACTCGATTTTGACCAAATTGAGTCCGTACCGCGCAAATTCGGCCAAAATCCTGTACAGGCTGCCGCTTTCGTTCCGAACGGAGAACATCAGGCTGATCTTGTCGCATCGGGAGGTCACCTCCGGATCACGGGAAATGACGATAAAGCGGGTATGATTGTTGCTGTAGGTTTGAATATCCTCCGCCAGTATGCGGAGCCCATACGCCCGCGCCGCCTGCCGGCCGGCGATGGCGGCCTTGGCGGGATCCCCGAGCTTCGCCACCAACGCCGCGCTGGTGGCCGTGTCGTAATGGGGCGTCCGGCGCCAGTGTCTGCGTTCCGGCGCGGATAACCAGATCTCGCACTGCAAGAAGCCCTGGGTGTGAGAGAATACTTCCTCCAGACCCTCCAGCGACGCGCCCTCCGCCCCCAGAAGGCAATGCCGGACAGGGAGCACATATTCCCCCACAATATGGCAGCGGTAGCCCGCCAGCAGATCATATACCTGGTCGATGGATCCGGTGGAGGTATTCTCCAGAGGCAAAACCCCGCGGTCGGCCTGCCCTTGTCCCAGCGCCTGGAATACATTCTCAAAGCCCTCCAGCGAAACCGGCTCTAACTGATCCCTGAAATAATCCATGGCCGCTTCCTCGCTGTAACAGCCCTTGATGCCCTGGAAAGCCACCTTCAAAGCGCGCGCCGCGCCTTGAGAATCCCGTGCGCTCACCGTCCTTTGCCGCTCTTCCGCGCCTAAATCCGCCAGCAGCTGAAGCAGCCGCCCGGCGCCGGAATCCGCGGCGGCGCTCCACTCGCACCGCTCCCGCCGCGCCTCCGGCGGTTCCATCCCCGTCTCCCGCTTGTACCGGGCCATCATTCGGACGGCTTTCATACGCTCCTCATACAGATCCAAGATCTTCCGGTCGATGTCCCCGATCCCCTGCCTCAAATCATCCCATTCCGTCATAGCTCTCCCCCCGCCTCAATCAAGAAATCCGCCGCCGCCAGAACCGCCGCCGCCTCCACCGCCGGCAGCGCCCTCAGAACGACGCATGGATCATGCCTGCCCCCGACTTCCAGATCTATTTCTTTTTCTTCCAAAAAATTAACGGTTTTCTGCGGCGCCCCGATGGAAGGCGTAGGCTTAACCGCCGCCTTAAAGAGCAGCGGCATTCCGTTGGTCAAGCCCCCGTTGATGCCGCCGTTATGGTTGGTTCGCGTCCGCACGCTCCCATCCCGGTCATAGTATAACTCATCATTGACCCGGCTCCCCCTCTGATCCGCCATGCCGAAGCCGTCGCCAAACTCCACGGCTTTCACCGCCGGAACCGAAAACAGCAGATGAGACAAAACGCTCTCCATCGAATCAAAAAAAGGCGCGCCCAATCCGGCCGGCAGACCCGTCACCGCGCATTCGACGATTCCCCCCACCGAGTCTTTTGCCGCGACGGCGTCCCGGATCGCCTGGCGCATGGCGGCTTCCGCCGTTAAATCCAACAGCGGAACCTCCATTTCGCGCAAATTATCAAGTAGTGTTCTATTGACCAGAACCGGGTCAAAAGCCCGATCCGCCACGCCGCCCAGCCGCAGCACATGGCCGCCTGCCGCGACGCCCTTCCGCCGCAGAAACTGACGGGCCACCGCCCCCGCAAACACCAGAGGCGCCGTCAGCCGGCCGGAAAAATGACCCCCGCCCCTGGGATCCTGGTATCCTCCGTATTTCACATGACCGGTCCAATCCGCGTGGCCCGGTCTGGCCACGCCCCGCAGCGCCTCATAATCCGCGGAACGGACGTCCGTGTTTTTGATCAGGCCGCATAAAGGGGTACCGGTGGTTTTGCCCTGATACAGGCCGCTTTGGATCACAACCCGATCCGGCTCCCTCCGGGCCGTAGACGTCCAGGATCTTCCCGGCGCCCTGCGTTCCATTTCCTGGGAAATATCCTCCATGTCCAAGGCAAGTCCCGGCGGAAGCCCCTCCAGGACCATACCGACGCTTTCCCCATGGGATTCGCCAAAAATCGTGAGCTTAAGAGCCCGTCCCATCATTGATACCGCCCCCTAATTTCCTGATATCCTCCCAGAATGAAGGGGATGATTTGGCCACACTCTCAGCCTCCGCGACCGTAACGGCTTCCCGGCATAAAGCCGAAGCCACGGCCAGAGACATGGCGACCCGGTGGTCATTGTGGCTGCGGCATCTCCCGCCCGTCAGCCCGGCCTCCGGATTTCCCCGGATTTCCATCCAGTCCGGCCCTTCCTCCACATCCGCCCCCAAAGCCCGGAGTTCCCGGCTCATGGCGCTTAAACGGTCGCTTTCCTTCATTCTCAAACGGCCCGCGTTGTAAATCCGCGCCGTACCCTCGCAGCCACACCCCAGCACAGCCAAAACCGGCGCCAAATCGGGGATTTGCGAGACATCCATATCGACGCCCCTGAGCCTGCCCCCCATGACCCTGACCTCATGGGGACGGATTTGGACGGACGCGCCCATCGCTTCCAGCAACGGCAAAATCGCCTTATCCCCATGCGCGGAATCCAGATTCAGCCCCAGACAGGTCACGTCCCCTCCCAGCGCGCCGGCCGCCAAAAAGAAAGCGGCGTGGGACCAATCGCCTTCCATATCCATTTTCACCGGACGGTAACTCTGTTTCCCCGGCACAGCCAAAAGCCGGTCGTTTTCCCAATATGCCCGAACCCCGAAGACCCTCATGGCGTCCAGCGTCATTTCCACATAATCCCTGGATTCCAGAGGCGTAAGGAGCGCGATTTGAGAATCCCCCTCAAGAAGCGGCAAAGCCAAAAGCAGCCCGCTGATAAACTGGGAACTCACATTGCCCGCCAATTCATAACGCCGGGGAGCCAGCCGGCCCTCGACCTGTATCCCTTCAGGACTTCTGGCAAAAACAATGCCCATCGGCCTGAATATTTCCTCATAAGGCCCCATGGGGCGATCCATCAGCCGGTCGCCGCCCCGAAAAACCGCCCGCCCGCCTTTCGCCAGAACCAAAGGAATCAGGAACCGCAGCGTGGTGCCGGACTCGCCGCAGTCCACGCCGGCCCGGATTTCCCCCCTCCGCCCTTTTCCCCGGATCTCCAGCCCGGCGCCTTCTTTCCGCCGCGCCTCGGCCAGTCCCAGCGAAACCAGCCCGTCCAGCGTAGCCAGCACATCCAGCGACTCGCACACATTTCCGATCTCGGAGATACCGGCGCTTAAAGCGGCGCAAATCAGCGTCCGGTGCAATTGACTCTTGGAGGACTGAATTACGATCCGCCCCTTGAGCTTGCCGGGATTAAGCCGAATCTCCATCACCGCTCGCCCTCGTCCACCAGTTTCTCCCCATAAATCGCGCCCCCTCCGATGAATTCACGCAAAATCGAATTCATCGGGACATGGTAATGCGGCAGCGAAGGAAAATGCGCCAGCAGCTGCATCAGCCTTTGCGCGTCGGTCCAGAACGGTTCCTCCCGTCCGATTTCCTTCAAAAGCGGCTCCGCCAGGGGCTTCAGAACCCCCAATTCATAGAGCAGGGCCGAATTGAACATCTGATCCGCGTCCTCCTGATAGGGAAAAATATTCGCCTGCTCGCCCCTGCGCACGGAAGGCCACATCTGCAGCGTGTCCAAAGCCTGCTTGGATCTGTACCGGTGGTCCCGGACCATTCGCCGGACCAGCCGGGCGTCGGTGGTGGACACCCGGTTGCTGGAATCGATGCTCATTTGGGCCAAAGCGCTGATATAGATCTTATATTTAAGGTCCCGGTCAACGGAGAAGGTCAAAGCGTCGTTCAAGGCGTGTATCCCTTCGATGATCACCGGATGCCGCTCTTCCAGTTTCAAATTCTTCCCGTTCGCGCTGCGCTTGCCCAAATGGAAGTCATAAAGCGGCGCGGATATCTCCCGGCCTTCGATCAGCCAGTTCAAATGCTCGTTAAAAAGCTCCAGATCCAAGGCGCCCAAGCCCTCAAAATCCGGCTCGCCATATTCGTCAAACCGGACTTTATCCCGATCCTGAAAATAATCGTCCATAGAAATGGAAACCGGCCGCAGCCCCAGCACCCGCAATTGAATCGCCAGCCTGTGGGAAAAAGTGGTTTTGCCCGACGAGGAAGGCCCCGCGATCAATATCACGCGCACCCGATCCAAACGTGCGTAGATATCGTCCGCCACCCGGGCGATGTTTTTCTCCTGGAGCGCCTCATTGATATGGATCAATTCCGTCACCGCCTCCGGTCCCCGTTCCACCACACGGATCAAACCGCCCACATCCCGCACATCCATAATCCGCGCCCAGATCTGAGACTCTTTAAAGATCTGGAACAATTTTTCCACCCGAGGGATCTCCGCCAAAGCCTCGGGGGTATCAACTGATGGCAATCTCAACAAAAATCCGGTATCATGCGGCACCAAATCGAACAGATCCAAAGCGCCCGCGTTGGAAGCCAGCACGAAACAGGCGTAATGAGCGAACGGGCCCATGGTATGTAAATAAATAGGATCAACAGGCAACTTTTCCAGCATGTTCACGGTGTCTTCGCAGCTGTTCTCCAGCAGCAGCTCCATTGCGTCCGTTTTTAGATACTTTTGATACTTTATTTCGGTATCCTCTTGAATCCATTTTCGCATCATGGCCGCCAACGGACGCAGCTCTTCAGCCGTGACACCTTTTTTGCCCAGAAAATCACAAAAATAGTGTCCGCCCAACACATGATTGACCCACAGCCGATATTCAGGGAAGCACACCTGAGCCGCCCATTGCAGCAGCATCATCATGCTCTGCTGATACACCCTGAACCCGGCGGTAGAGTCCCGCCGCACCCATTCCACCGCCGCCGACTCCCGAACACATGTGTGCAGGTTGACCAGCTCATGATCCGCCAGCGCGGCCAAAACAGCATAGCGCCCCTTCCCCTCCCGCTCCTCATCCGCCCGCAGGCGCTCAAGCAGCGGCGTTCCCCCCGAATCCACAGACTCCCTCGAACCATAATCTTCCGTCACAAATTTTCCCCCGTATATTCCCAATTCCATTTCCCTCCAAGGGAGGGGAATTTTTTTACGCGCATCGTAGGGGCGGCATTCTGCCGCCCCTCCTCGCCGACGCGCCACCCCGGGCGGGCGGCAGAATGCCGCCCCTACGGTACCGCGAACGGCGCGCCCGTCCCATTCCCCACCGTCACGCGTCCCGCCGCTTCGATACCCGCCGCGATACTCGCCTTAACGCCCGCGCCGCGACTACCGTCAGCAGCATCAGCCCGGTGATCGCCGCGCCGGCCAAAAAGGCGTCCCCCTGCGCCGATACATAAATCTCTGTTTCATCCGTCATACTTTGGGCATAGTACAAGGTCCTGGCGCTCACCACATTGCCGGCCAGCGTCAC
>JAISDM010000037.1 GCA_031264885.1 Peptococcaceae bacterium
AACGCTACGAAATACACGGACGACGGCGGCAGCATCTATATTTCCGCCAAGCGGGCGGAGGATATGATCGAAGTCAGGATCCGGGATACGGGCAGGGGCATATCGCAGGAGCAGCTGCCGTATATCTTCGAGCGGTTTTACCGCGCGGACAAATCCCGGCACGCCGCCACAGGCGGGGCCGGTCTCGGGCTGAACATTGTCAGGAGTCTGGTGGGGCTTCACGGCGGCGAGATTCGCGTGTGGAGCCGGTTGGGCGAAGGCTCCGAGTTTGTGTTCACGATTCCCGTCCAAAATTAATAATCTATTTACAAAGCATCTTAGGATTTTTAAAGCCTTATTAGTATAATAAAAAAAGAGCATGAGAGGGTTTTTTTGAGGTGAGAGATGAAGGATTCGGTGAAGCATTCGGGCCGGAAAGCGAAGATCATGAAAGCGAAGATCATGCTTGTGACGGGGATCCTGTTGCTGGGTTTCGCGTCGTGCGGGGATTTGTCCGGGGAATCCGGCGCTTTGGCGCCGGGAGCCGGCGGAAATGGAACGGGGGGCGCGTCTTCCGGCAGGGAGACCTACGCCGCGAGTTTGATCGCGCGGTCGGACAATACCTTGTCCAGTCAGGAAAAAGAGAAGGTTCTGAAAGAAATTTCAGATGAGTTGGATTATATCATGGATGTGGTTCAGTCGCTTGAAATTGCGGACGACGAAGCGCTGGGCCGACCGGAAGAAGGGAAGGGGGCGGAAGACAAAGGGGAAGAAAGTAAAGGAGGGTGAAGCCACTTGTGAAAAAAACATGGATTGCCGCCGTCATTTTTTTATGGATGGTATCCGCGGTTCCGGTTTGGGGGACTCAGAGTCCGGAGGGCGCGGCGGAGACCGTGAGCGCGCCTGCCGAATCCCAGGTCAAGGGATCGGAAACGGGGCAGGAAGCGTTCAAGGATCCCAGAACGTTATTTAAAGAAGCCAGAAAGAGGCTGCTTCAGGCTCAGTCTGAGATCGTCAGGCAGGCCAACGACGCCAAGAATCGGGTGGAATTGATTTTAAACGAGTATTTGGAATCAGTCGCGAACAAAACAGGATTCGATACGAACATAGAGGATTTGAAAAAGGATCTGGAGAAAGTTAAGGAAAGTCAGAAAAATGTGACGGGGATTATCAAGGAAGTCAAGACTGTGTTGGATCAGGAGCTTGATCCCAAGGCGAATTTGAATTCTCCGGATTACTTGCAGACATTGACTGTCGTTTACATTGAAAAAGCGGCTCTGCTGGAGAAAGAGGCGGAAATTTTGAGCAAAATTGCCAGACCTCCCGGAGAGATAAATATAACGCCTACGCCTGCGCCCGTTTCGGAAACGGCGGCGGAAGGATAGGAGACGCGGCTCTGTCGCCGGGACGGCGGAATGTTTAAATTCCGCCGTCCCGGTTTTTTTCTGTCAAAAACGGACATAATACGTCTAAAATAGATTGAAACACAGTGTCCACGCCGTCTTGGGCGCTGATTATTTTTATGGGCTTGTTTTGGGTGTGGGCCAGGCGTTCATACTCCAGCTGAACCTGTTGGAGAAAAAACTCTTTTTCGTACAATTCTTCCTGGCTTCGCGTTCTCAGGCGGCGCCGGCCGGCTTCTTCCACAGGAATCAGGAACAAAAAGGTTAAATCCGGCTCCAGCGCGTATTGATTGACGGTTTGGATCCATTTCTGATCCACGGACAGGGCTTGATATGCCAGCGACGACAGCAGGTAACGGTCTGAGAACACGTGAACGCCCTGGTTGAGCCGGCGGAGAATGGTTTGTTGATGATCCGCCCGGTCGGCGGCAAACAGCAGCGCCATGACCTTCTCGTCGGGGGCTTCTGTTTTTTTGGATAAAATTTGGCGCAGCAGAAGACCCACCGGGCCATCCGTGGGCTCCTGAGTGAAAAAAAACTCTCCCAAGCGGCCGGGCCGGGCGGCCGCCCACTGCTTTAACAGGCCGAGCTGAGTGGTGGTTCCCGCTCCGTCGATGCCCTCAAATACGATGAATTTGCCTTTGTTAATCAAAAAAACCACTTCCTGCCATGATATTTTGTTGCGGATTTGAAAATTTGTCCACATAAAAGACAGGGGCCCGAACATAATAATACCCGAACCGTCATGATTTGAAAAGGAGGATTTATAATGAAATTTCGCAGACAACCTATGTTAACTTTGTTTTGCCTGGGGATGATGACGCTGATGCTCGTGGGTTTGGCCGCGTGCAGCAATCCGACGAGACCGGGAGCGCCCGGAGCCGCGCCGACGCCTTCGGCGTCTCAGCCTTTCAACACGACAGATCCAAACGGCGCGAACACCGGAGACGAGAACGTGAAGGCGCAGGCGATCACGGCTCAAATCACTCAGATCAGCGACATCGAGCGGGCGCAGGTCATTCTTATGAATCGCGGCGCCTGGGTTGGAATCCGTCTGAACGGCCAGACGGAAGGCAGTCTCACGGACGAGAGAAAAACTGAGGTGGCCAATTTGGTCAAGCAGGCGGATTCGTCCGTCGAGACGGTTTATGTGACGGCGGACGCCGACTTGGTCGAAAGGATCGAATCCATCGGCAAGGAGATCGCGGACGGCAAGCCGGTCAGCGGTTTTGCCGCGGAGCTGGAGGAGATTGGCAGGCGGATCACTCCGTCGGCGCGGTAGCGGTTATACTCGTGTGCGGAAACATATATCATGATCGCACGAGGTTTTTTGGCACGAGGCAGTTCGGAAATTCACGTCTGCCAAAGGCGGGCGGCAGAATGCCGCCCCTACATACGCGCCGTTCCTGATACCGTAGGGGCGGCATCCTGCCGCCCGGTACCGTCCGGGAACTATCATATCTTGTCATTCTGGGCTTGTCCCGGAATCCAGGTTCCCTCTTTTTGGATTCTGGGACAAGCCCAGAATGACAGGGATGTGAACAGTAACGAATTTTTCTAAACCGCGATTCGCGTTTCGTTCTCTCTTGACAGTTGTGTATAGATTAGGTATAGTTTTTGTGATGAGACAAAATATTATGGCATAAATATGATTACGCATTGACTGAGAGGAGAAAAGAGCAATAGATGCGGGATTTTATTTTTGGGCTTTTGGGCGGGACCGCGCTGCTGATGTTTGGGATCAGCCTGATGGGGGACAGTCTTCAAAAACTTTCCGGCAAAATGATGCGGAAGGTGCTCGGCGCTATTACGGGGAACGTTTTTAAGGCTTTTTTGGTGGGAACGCTGGTGACGTCTATCGTACAAAGCAGTACGGCGGTGACCGTGCTGACCGTCGGTTTTGTGAATGCCCGGCTGATGCAGCTGTCTCAGGCGGTGGGCATCATATACGGCGCCAATATCGGCACCACTATGACGGCGCAGCTGATGTCGCTGAGTTTTAATTTTAATCTGATGGATATGGCGCTGCCGATTGTCGCCGTGGGATTTGTACTGAATCATTTTGCCAAAAAAGAGGCCATGAAACATGTGGGCAACGCTATTCTGGGCGTCGGCCTGCTTTTTTTGGGCATCCGGACTTTGAACATGGGCGCGGATTTTATGAGAACCAACGCCGCGCTGAATCTGTTTTTCCGGGAGTACGCGTCCATACCGGTTGTGGGGCTGTTTTTGGGGATTATGGTGACGGCGCTGGTTCACAGCTCAAGCGCGACGGTGGGCCTGGTGATGGTTCTGGGCATGACGGGGCTGATTGATTTCAACACGGGGGTCTGTATCATCTTGGGGGACAATATCGGCACCTCGGTGACGGCTCAGCTGGCGTCTTTGACGGGGAGCGTATACGCCAGGCGGGCGGCGTGGGCGCATACGCTGTACAATATCTTTGGGGTTTGCGTCATTTGGGTGATCCGTCCGTATTTTGTGCAGATGGTGGAGAGCTTTACCTTTTTTATCAATCCGAACGCCGGGCTGGAGGCCCTGATCGCCAACGCGCACACATTGTTCAATGTCTGGGGCGCCATTGTTTTTCTGCCGTTGACCAAGTATTATGTGCGCTTCCTGGAATGGATCATCAAGGATAAGAAATCCAAATCCGAGGAATCGGAGGATCCCGCCGCCGTGCTGGACAAGCTGCTGCTGGACACGCCTGTGGCGGCCATCCGCGCCTCGAAGAAGAGCATGGCCTCCGGGGCGAAAATCGCGAAAACCATGACGGAAATATCGCTGAAGATGATTTGTGATCAGGATTTTTCGAAAGCGGCGTTTGTCGATCAGCATGAGGACGAGCTTAACGCGCTGCAGAAAGAGGTGACCCGGTATGTGGTGGAATTGTCCAAACGGCATATGACCGGGAGCAGTTCCGCCATGATTCCCGCGATGATCACCTGTATGAATCATATTGAGCGCATTGGGGATCACAATAAGGATTTGAAGCATTTTGCGGATGTCAGGTATGAGCGCGGTCTGGAGTTCAGCGATATGGCCGTCAGGGATATGCGCGCTCTCGGAGATAAGATCGTCGAAATGCTGGATTTGCTGTGGCAGGTTTTAAACAACGGCGGGTCTGATAATTCCGCGCTTTTGGACCGGCTCCGCGATATGGAGAATGATGTGGATATTCACGCGGAACGGAGCGTTCAGGATCATATCGACCGTCTGGAAGCGGGTTTATGCACGGTGGAGGCGGGCGTCCTGTTCCTTGATATGGTGAATTATGTGGAAAGGATCTCGGATCATGTGTATAAGGCCAGCCGCGACTTAGGAGCGGGGGAATCCGTGAGCGCGAAGAAGTAGGGGCGGAATGACGGGATATGATATTTTCGCGGACGGGCCCGGGCGGCAGGATGCCGCCCCTACGGCGCCGTGTGTAACGCACCCGTAGGGGCGGCATCCTGCCGCCCATCCTGCCGCCCGGTTCTAGAAACAGAACATATGTTTGATTTATTCGGCGCGTTGTGGTATAATGGGCCGGGTGATGATTATGAGTATGGATTTGGCGGATAAACTTCGTATTTTGGGCGGGGCGGCGCGGTATGACAGCGCGTGTACTTCCTCGGGAAGCCAGCGGGGGGGCGTGAAGGGCATGACCGGCAACGCGGTTTCCTGCGGGATTTGTCACAGCTTCTCGGCGGACGGGCGCTGTGTGTCTTTGCTGAAGGTTCTGTTGACCAATCATTGTATCAACGACTGCAAGTATTGTTATAACCGCAGTTCCAACGATATTGAGCGGACGGCGTTTACGCCGGAGGAACTGGCGGATTTGACCATGAGTTTTTATAAGCGGAATTATATTGAGGGTTTGTTTTTGAGCTCGGGCATCGTCCGGGATCCTGATTATACCATGGAGCTGATGTGCCGGGTCTTGGCCCTGCTGCGCGGGCAATACGGATTTAACGGCTATATTCACGCGAAGGCCATCCCGGGGGGATCCGCCGGGATGATCAGCCGTCTGGGGCGTTTGACGGACCGGCTGAGCGTCAATATTGAGCTGCCTTCCGAGCGCAGCCTGGTTCTGCTGGCGCCTCAGAAGGATAAGGAAAAAATACTGAACCCTATGGGCCTGATCCAGCGGGGGATCCGGGACAGGGATCAGAGGGGCTTCGCGCCGGCGGGACAGAGTACCCAAATGATCATCGGCGCCACGCCTGACACGGATTATCAGATATTGCGTCTCAGCGAGAGTTTGTACCGGAAATTTGAGCTGAGGCGGGTGTTTTATTCCGCGTATGTTCCGGTGGGGGATCATCCGGCCTTGCCGGTGGCGGGGAAGCCGCCTTTATTGCGTGAACACCGCTTATACCAGGCGGATTGGCTGCTGCGTTTCTATGGCTTCAGCGCGGATGAATTGCTGGATCAGCGCCGCCCGGCGCTGGATCCGGTGCTGGATCCGAAATGCCAGTGGGCGCTGCGGCATTTGGAAACCTTCCCTGTGGAGGTGAACCGCGCGGATTATTCGGTTTTGCTTCGCGTACCCGGCATAGGGGTGCGTTCGGCCAAGCGGATTTGTGTGGCGCGCAGGACGGCCTCTTTGGATTTCGAGCATCTCAGGAAACTGGGCGTGGTGTTGAAGCGGGCGGTTTATTTCATCACCTGCAAAGGGCGGTATCAGACGGATTTGAAGATCAACGAGGGGTTCATTTATCGGAATTTGGCGGCGGACGTGGGTTCGCGGCGTCAGATCGCCGCGCCCGCGGAGCAGCTGTCGTTTTTTTCGGAGCCGGACAGGGAGGATGCGATCCAATGTGTGACCGGCGAGCTTTAGGCGGCCATTTGGTTTATCTGTACGACGGCAGCTTTGAGGGGATGCTGACTGCCATATTTGAGGCGTATTACCGTGAGGCGCCCGGAAGGATACTGGCGGAAGGCTGCTGGCAGCAGGCTTTGGATGAGCGGTATGAGAAGGTTGAGACGGATCTGTCGAAGTCCGGCCGGGTACATGACGCCATTGAGGCAAAGATAGGAAAAACGGCGCTGGGCATGGTCTATTACGGATGGCTGTCTCACGAGCCTGAGCGGGCGACCCGGATCTATGAGTTCCTTCGCCTGGGTTTTAGAATTGGGCCGGGGATCACGGCCCGTCTGGCGGATCCGGCGGTGGACGCCCTGTTCCGGATCAACCGCCCCGTACTCCGGGAATACGACAAACAGCGGGGGTTTCTCCGGTTTTCGGTAATGGAGGGCGGGATCTATTACGCCAAAGAGGAGACGGTCAGTTATCAGCTGCCTTTGCTGACGCCGTATTTTTTTGACCGCATGACCGGGGATCCTTTTATCATTCATGATGTGGGAAGGCGTTTGGCCGGGGTTTCGGATACCCGCCAGTGGCGGATTGTTTCGGCCGAGACGTTTACGGCGCCGGATATGTCCCCTGAGGAAATGGATTACCGCCGTTTGTGGATCGCCTTTCACGAAACCGTCGCGATTCAAAGCCGCCTCAACCCGAAGCTGCAGAGCCAGATGGCGCCCAAACGTTATTGGAAGTATATGACGGAGATGAATGGCGGGAAGTAGAAACAAGCGGTTCAGGAGGAAAAATGTTTGCGTTTATAAGAAAACACGGTGTCTTATTCGGCTGTTTCCTGGCGCCGGCGGCGATTCTGCTGCTGGTGTACGCGAAGATTCAAATACACCCTTTCGGCCCCAAATCCTTGCTTATGCTGGATTTGAGACAGCAGTACGTTGAGTTTTTCAGCTATTATAAAGATATCCTCGCCGGGAAGCACAGTTTGTTTTATACGTTCAGCAAAAACCTGGGCGGCGATATGTTCGTTTTTTTTGCCTATTACCTGGCGTCGCCTTTCAATCTTATTTTTGCCTTATTCCCGAAGGAGGCGCATTTGACCGCGATTCTGGCGGTCACCTTGCTAAAGATCGGTTTCTGCGGGCTGACCTTTGGGATTTACGCGAGGCGCGCGTTTAAATTGGACGCGCCGGCGCTGATTATGTTTTCCGCTTTTTACGCTTTGAATGGATACAACCTGGCGTATCAGTCCAATCTGATGTGGCTGGATTCGGTGATATTGCTGCCTTTGGCGGCGCTGGGGACGGACCGGCTGGTACAGAGGAAGGATCCGCTGCTGTTTGCGCCGGTCTTGGCGGCGATGATTTGGACGCAATATTACATGGCTTGGATGACGGGGGTTTTTCTGGTTCTGTATTTCCTGTACCGGCTGGGGCTGGAGAATTTCCGGGAAGCGGGGCGGCGGATTATGCTGTGGCTGGGGGCGGTCCTTCTGTCCGTCGGAATCGGCGCCGCGGTCTGGCTGCCGGTATGGAACGCCTATCGGGCCAGCGGCAAAATGATCAATGGGTCGGATCTGAAATTTGCCGAAAAATTCCCGCTGCCGGATCTGGTATCCAAGCTCTACATAGGCGCTTTTGATTATTCCAAAATCCTGGTGACGGGCGCCTTGCCTTATGTGTTTTGCGGTACGCTGACGGTCTTGCTGGCGGTGTGCTATTTCCGCGGCCGGAACGTTCCGCTGTCTCACAAGGTTTTGACCGGGGTTTTGATTGGAATGCCGGTTGTGGGCATGTGCGCCGAGCCGTTGAATTTGATCTGGCACGGATTGGAGCAGCCGGGCTCTTTCGCTTTCAGATGCGCTTTCGTGCTGAGCTTCGCGCTGATCGTCACGGGATGCCGGATGATGGAGGAGTTGGACGCCGTCTCGCCCGGGACCGTTGTGTTCTCTGTGGCCGCGCTGACGGTGACCGCGTGGTTTGTGGAAAAAGGCGGGTATTCTCATCTGTCGGGCCTGAAGGTCTTCGAAACGGTACTTTTTTTATTTCTGTACGGCGCGCTGATTTTGCTGGTGATTACCTTCAATAATCGGAAGGCGCTGCTGGCCGTGGGACTGGTTGTGGTTTTCGCGGAGATTTTTCTCAATTCCTGGCAGGTGCTTCAAAGTGTGACTACGTATGAACTCAAGGCGGATTTCGATGATTTTTATCAGAGAACGGGCGCTGTGATCGATGAGATTCAAGAGAATGACCGGGATTTGTACCGGCTGGAAAAAAACTTTCAGCGATCCAGGAACGACGCCATGCTGCTTGGATACCGGGGACTGACCCATAACAGCCTGAAGGATCAGCGTTCTGTGAAAACGCTGATGCAGCGCATGGGGTTCCGCACTTATTATCAATATTGGGCTCAGTACGGCGACGGATCGACGGCGGCGGCGGACGCTCTTTTCGGGGTCAAGTATGTGGCCGCCAGGGGCAGATTCAGCCATCAGGCGGAATATGAGGCGATCCAGCGATCCGGGGATACGACCGTGTACTTGAATCCTTACGCCTTGCCTGTGGCGTTCATGGCCGGGAACGATATTCAGAATCAGTCCATGGGCGAATCCAATCCTTTTGAGCTGCAGAATCAAATCTACGCGTCTTTGTCAGGGACCGGCGCGCTTTTTTATCCGATTCCCGTTTTGGAAATCCGGCTGGAGAATGTGACGGAGCGGCGGGAGGCGGATGTGACGGTGTTTACCAAGACGGATCAAGGTCAAAAAGGAACGGTTGAGTATCTCATCCAAACCGGCAATGGCTGGCCGGTTTACGCTTTCTTCCCTTCCAGCAGCCTCAAGGAGGTCAGAATGTATGTGAACGGGGAGGACAGGGGCCCGTATTTCACCATGAATGAGTATGATATCGTCGGGCTCGGCAATTTCAGCGAGGGCGATGTGGTTTCTTTTAAATTTGAGCTGCGGGAGGAATCTGTGCAGTTTATCGAAAGTTGGTTTTATTATCTGGATATGGACCGGTTCGCGCCGGTATGCCGGGAGCTTGGCCGGGGCGGCATTCAGATGGAATTTTGGTCGGATACGGGGATGGCCGGGACGGCGGAGGCGACGCCGGACAAAGGCGTCCTGTTCACGTCGATTCCCTGGGATCAGGGCTGGCAAGCGCTGGTGGACGGCCGGCGCGCGGAGACGGTTCTTCTGATGGACGCCTTGCTGGGGGTGGCGCTGCCGCCGGGGGTTCACCGGGTGGAGCTGCGGTACCGTGTGCCGGGGCTGGCGCCGGGGCTCGTTGTTTCGGCGCTGTCTCTGGCTGCGCTGGGGGCGCTGGCCGCGGCGCGGATCCGGCGCGGGCGGCGTAGGCGGCGCGCGGGCGAAGGAACCTGAGCAGGTATGCGCGGATCCGGAGTTGGGCGGCAGAATGCCGCCCCTACGGTACCGTGAACGACGCGCCTGACGGGGTGGTGGCGCTTCGAAGGAACCACCCCGCCCTCCGGGTACCCCTCCCTGGAGGGGAATGGGAAAATATGGACGCGTTTTCGGACAGTTCCGGGCGGCAGAATGCCGCCCCTACGGCACCGTGAACGACGCGCCCGCAGGGGCGGCATTCTGCCGCCCGTCTTTGACAAAAAAACACGCGGAAAGGAACAGGGAGGAGGCGAATGAAGGTGATTACCGTTAAACTGGCTTATGATAACATTGATCAGGTGAGAACTCTTTTTGACGAATATACAAGTATGTTGGGGATGGATTTGACGTTCCAGAATTATACTTCCGAGTACAATGGATTACCCGGAAAATACGCTTTGCCGGACGGGAGGCTGTATGTCGCTTACTGCGGCGGTCAGCTGGCGGGGGTCGTCGCGCTGAGGAGATTCGACGAACGCCGGGGAGAGGTCAAGCGGATGTTTGTGCGCCCTGGGTTTCGAAGATTGGGGATAGGGCAATCTCTTATGGAGAAACTCATTGAGGAATCCAGGCTTATCGGCTATGAATCGCTGGTTCTGGACAGCGATTTGAAACTGGAAGCGTCTATTTTGCTGTATAAAAAATTGGGATTTTGTGAAATTGAGCCGTATTATCATAATCCGCATCCCGGGAGCGTCTATTACAGGCTGGATTTGAAGCGTCAGGAATCGGCGCGCGCCGCTGCCGCCGCTGTGAAAGGCGACACAAACGGCGACACGAACGGTGATACAAACCTCAGGCCGGTTTGGGTTGAGGGGGAGCGGGTGCTGGTTGTGGATCAGACGCGGCTGCCCGCGGAATACCGGGTGGCGGAGATCCGGACGGCGGAGGAGATGGCGGACGCCATCAAGCGGCTGGCGGTCCGGGGCGCTCCCGCCATTGGGCTGGCGGCGGCCTTCGGGATTTATGCCGGTGTCCGGGAGGCGTCTTTTCAGGATAAACGCGGGTTCATACAAATCGTGGAGCGTCTGGGGGATGTGCTGGCCGCTTCCCGGCCTACGGCGGTAAATCTGTTTTGGGCGGTGGAACGAATGAAACGGTTCGCGGCCGCTTACGCGTTTGCCGGCCGGGAAGCGGCGGTGGCGGCGGTGCGCGGGGAGGCTGTACGGATGCTGGAGGAGGACGCCGCGGCGTGCCGCGCCATCGGGGTGTACGGCGCCGAATTATTGGGGGAATGCCGGGGCGTGCTGACTCATTGCAACGCGGGCGCGCTGGCCACTTCCGGATATGGCACCGCGCTGGCGCCTATCTATGTGCTGCGTGAGCGAGGCCATAAGCTCAAGGTTTACGCGGATGAAACCCGCCCTCTGCTCCAGGGCTCCAGGCTGACCGCGTGGGAATTGAACCGGGCGGGGGTGGATGTGACGGTGATCTGTGATCATATGGCGGGAGACGTGATGAAGAAGGGCTGGGTGGACGCGGTCATCGTGGGCGCGGACCGGATCGCGGCCAACGGGGATACGGCGAATAAAATCGGCACCTATGGCTTATCGGTTTTGGCAAAGGCGCACCGGCTGCCTCTGTATGTGGCGGCGCCTTTCTCCACTGTGGATCTAAGCGCCGGCTCGGGCGCGGATATCCCCATCGAGGAGCGCGGCGCGGAGGAGATTCGCCGCTTCGGGGAGGCGCAGACGGCGCCTCTGGAGGCGGCCGTATATAACCCGGCTTTTGATGTGACGCCCGCCGGGAACATTACCGCCATCATCACCGAGCGGGGGCTGGTATACCCGCCTTATGACCTGGGATTGAGAGAAATAGCGGAATGACGGGACGATGGGGGAATCAATGAGAATTTTGCTGGCGGCTTTAAACAGCCAGTATGTCCATACCAATCTGGCGGTTCGAAGCCTGGCCGCCGCTTGTTGCGGGGCGGGGTTTGCGCGCGGCTCGGGTATGCCGCCGCCGGAAATATGTGAGTATCACGTCAATCAGCAGGGCCATTGGATATTGGGGGACTTGCTCCAAAGGGATCCGGATATCATTGGTTTTTCCTGTTATATCTGGAATATCGAACTGGTATTGCGGCTGGCGGAGGACATCAAAAAAACGAGCCCGCGGATTCAGATATTGCTCGGCGGGCCGGAGGTTTCATTTGACGCTTTCGACCGGATGGAGAAGCACGGGTTCATCGATTATATTCTGTGCGGGGAGGGAGAGGAGACCCTGCCGCTTTTGCTCAAAGGGGCGGACCGCGCCGGGATACCCGGGCTGGTTTATCGGGAAGGCCGCGCGCCGGCGGGCAGCGGCGAATACCGGACAGTCGCCGGCCTGGAGACGCTGGCCGGGCCGTGGACGGAGGAAAGCCTGGCTCTGGCAAAACATCAGATCGTTTATTATGAAACAAGCAGGGGCTGTCCCTTCTCTTGTGAATACTGCATGTCCGGCAGCTTGGGCGGCGGCGTCCGGGAGCGGCCCCTGGCGCGGGTTCAGGCGGATTTGGCGCTGATGAGCGCGTGCGGGACGCCCTTGGTCAAATTGGCGGACCGCACGTTCAACGCGAATCCGGAGCGGGCCAAAAGCCTGCTTCGCTGGATGCTTGAGTTCACCGGGGATATGCGGATCCATCTGGAGCTGGCGGCGGATTTGCTGGATGAAGAGATGCTGGCTTTGCTCTCCCATGCCCCGAAGGGCAAGATTCAAATCGAAGCGGGGATTCAGTCTTTTAATGAAGAGACGCTGCGGGCCGTGGCGCGTAAGACGGATTTGGCCAAATTAAAACAAAACGTAACGGCTCTGACCCGGTCCGGCGGGGCGCATGTGCATCTGGACTTGATCGCGGGCCTGCCCTACGAGGATATCGGCAGCTTTGCCCGTTCTTTCGACCAGGCGTACGCTTTGTCTCCGCACCATTTGCAATTGGGTTTTTTGAAGCTGCTGAAGGGTTCGGGGCTTGCGGCGGCCGCCGGGAGATATGGAATTCAGAGCCGGGGCTATCCGCCCTATGAGGTCTTATGCACGGAGCGTCTGTCCGCGGCGGAGGTCCTGATATTAAAGGGGATCGCGGAGCTTTTGGACCGTTATTACAATTCCGGGCGGGCGCCGCGGGGACTGAGATTTATCATAGAGCGCGGGTTCACGTCGGCCTTTGAGTTTTACCGCCGCTTTTATGAGTTTTGCCATTCCAGGGGGTATTTGAGCGGGCCTGTGAGCGGACTCAGGCAGTTTGAGATTTTGATCGAGTTCGCCGAAAGGGCGTCGGAGGGTTTCGCGGCGGATGAGTTTTGGGTTCGGTTTCTGGTTCAGCTGAAGCTGGATTATTGGGCCGGAGGGATCCGGGGGAGATTGCCGGAGGCGTTTGTGAATCCGCCGTTTGTTCGGGACGAGTCCCGAATACGCGCGGAAGCCCGCCGGCTGCTTGCGGAAAACCGCGTCACAAAGAGGCAGTTCGGCCGCGCGGTTTTTGATATATTGCCAATACATCCGATAAATGGTACAATTCAAGACACGGTAGTCATGGCGGATCCCGACTGCCGGGATGAAGTCACGGAGCAATACGCGCTGACTGTATTTGAGGCTTTATAGGGGATTTATGCCTGAATCCGTTTTTGCGTCCGCCGCCTTTTTTGGATTCCGGGACAGGCCCGGAATGACGGGGAGGGCGGATTTACGGGGAGAGGGCGAAGATTTCTGACGAGCCGTGAAGGGAGAAATGAATGGAATTTTATTATCTGGAAAACAGTGGGTTTATATTGCGCCGCGCCGGTGATCTGGTCTTGATCGATTGCATGAGCGCGCCTTCGGAGAAGTTGCTGGGGTCGCTGGGAGAGCCGGATCATGTGACGGTGCTGGCGAGTCATTTTCATGGGGATCATTTCAGCCCGTGGATCTTTGAGCTGCGCGGGCGCTGGCCTCAGACTCAATATGTGCTTTCTTCGGATATAGCGGTTCACCGCAAACGAAATATCCCCCCGGACGCGGCGGCGCAATTTGTGGAAAAAGGCTGGCGGGCGCCGGTTCAAGGGATGGAGATCGCCGCGTGGGGCAGCACGGACGAAGGGGTCTCTTTCCATATCAGCTGGGACGGCGTGGAGATTTTTCACGCGGGGGATTTGAACTGCTGGCACTGGCGGGATCAATCCTCGCCGGAAGACGCCCGGAAAGCGACGGAATGGTTCGAAAGGGAATTGGAGGAGATCTCAAAAGGCGCGCCGGCGCCGGACGCGGCTTTTTTCCCTGTGGATCCCAGGATGGGAAGGGATTATTACCGGGGCGCGGTTCGATTTGCCGAGGTCATGCGCCCCAAAAAATTCATCCCCATGCACTTCGGAGTCAAATTGAACCCGCCGGATGCTTTTTTTGACGAGATGCGCCCTTTGACTCAGGTCATACGGACTGAAAGCGGCTGGACCGCGATATAATAAACGGATGAATGGCGGAGGTGGTTGGATTGTGGATGAAAATGATTCGTAAGAAAAAACATTGGCCGCTCGCGGGCGTGACGCTCTGCCTGTGCGCGGCCTTGTGCGCGTGCGGGGCGCCGGGGCCGGGATCCTCCGGCGCGGAAAATACGGAGACGTCCGGCGGCGAGGCTCGTATGGGGCCGCCGGCGCTGGTGATGGCGGCGCAGATCTACGAAGGCGACTCTGTCATCGAGGTTCCGCAGTTTGAGAATTCAAGACAGTCCGGCGTTCTCGACTCCTTGAACGCGAGGATGCTGGAGTTCGCGGGCGACTATGAGCGTTATGCCGAAAGCGGCGGGAGTGACGGCGGGTGGCTTGAGCTGAAATGCTATCCGCTTCTCGATGAGAAATACGCTCAGATCGTTCTGACGCGCGCCGTCTATCCGAGTTACGGCGACTACGGCGAAATCGCGGGTTTCTGCTATGATTGGCAAACGGACGCGGAGGTTACCTTGGAAGAGATGGCGGCGGCGAACGGTATGGATCTTTCGTCGCCTGACAGGCAGCTGACGGACGCGCTGCCAAAGGGGGAATTTGAAGCGGAGTTTGACCGGCTTGAGCCCGCCGCCTCCGTGATTTCACAGCTCGGGAACGTCGATTTTTTCAGTGTATATTTCAAGCCGCCGGAGGCAAACGAGGATCCGAGGCGGGACCTGTATGTCCGCTACCCCGACGGCAGCTATGAGTTCTGCGGCGGGGACGTTCTGCCCTTCGGCCCGCTGGAGGTCAACCTGCTCCGCGGCATGGATCCGCCGCTGTATTATGCAAGCCGTTGATACGACGGGCCAGACTTGTCCGAAAATGCACCCATATTTTCCCATTCCCCTCCCAGGCATCGAAATTGTGTTGACGACGCAATTTTTGTTGTTTCCGGACGGGGACGGGCGGCAGAATGCCGCCCCTACGGCGTCGCGGATGATGTGATGTCCTCTGCGGTACGGTGGATGAGGTATCTGTAGGGGCGGCATTCTGCCGCCCGTCTCTGGCGGACGCGGATTTCCACATTATGAATGGAAATTCGCGCTGAAGAGTTTCTCTAATAATTCCCGCACGGGGGCGTCGGTGTTGGCCAGGGACAGCACGTTGATCGAAAGGACGCAGGAATCTGTTTCTTTGCCGCCGTCCCACGCGCCGGGGAACGCTACCTCCGGTGAATCCGCCCGGGTAATGGAAATGGACGCTTTGTTCCCGCCGAATTCCGCAAGCGCCTTGATGTGGCCCAAGACGGCGTTGTCTACGGCGACAAGCTTCGCTATGTCCGCGGCGCCTGCCACGATGCGGGCAAGAGCCTGTTCCGCGGGGACAGGCTTGCCAAAATGAATTTCGCCTTTTCTGCTGAGGACGAGGGCGCTTTCGACGATTTCTTCGGCCACGCTGTGATGACTGTGACCGTGGCTGTGGGCATGAGCGTGGCCGTGATCGTGGGCGTCGTGGCTGTGGTCGTGATCGTGGCTGTGGTCGTGATCATGGGTGTCGTGAGTGTCGTGGCCGTGCGTATGGGCGCCGTGATCATGGCTGTGATCGTGCGCGTCGTGGTCGTGGCCGGATGGGTTCATTTTTTCATACCCCCTTCGTGTTCGCCGATGCAGCGCAGAAGCTCCGCCCATAACGGGCCGGGCTCTTTTTTTGCGGCGTCCAGACAGCTGATGACCGCGCCCGGGGCTTTTTGGCCGATGATTTCATAGGTTTCCGGCACGGGCGCGGCGACATCGGTTTTGTTCAAAAACACCACGTCCGCGCCTTCGACCTGATTGTCGAATACCACGGCCAGCGCGCCCATTAAGTGTATCCAACGGGACATGTCCACCACCGAGACGGTATGAATTTTGAAGCCGGGGCCGCCATATTCCTCGAAGGTGTCCCGGATGCTGTCCATCAGCGCGAGACCCGTCATCTCGACGACGACCCAATCGGGAGAGATTTCATCCTGAATGCGATGCACCGCCGTCATCAGGTCGCCGGTGATCTGGCAGCAGACGCAGCCGCCAAAAAGCGGCGTGACCGTCAGCCCGGCTTCACCGATGAGAACATCGTCGATGCCCACGTCGCCAATTTCGTTTTCGATGACCGCGCAAGTTTTGCCGTCATTCACAAGACCGCGGATCAGCTGTTTGATGATCGTGGTCTTCCCCGATCCCAGGAATCCGCCCATAATTAAAATGTCCATCCTGTGTTCACCCCATTTGATTTTATACTCGCAAGTGTCACATTTGCTATTTATTGTATTGTATAACGGCGCGGTGCCAAACACAATGTTTTTTGGGCTACGGTCAATTTGCAGTTTAGCTCGGCATCCTCCCCCTCCACCGGGTATTTGCGCCAAACTGCGAATCGCAGGCTGCGATTCGTGTCATATCAATATTGGAATATCGATATAACACCTTTATATCTCATGACAATGGATTTGTTTGTTAAAATAATTCTGACAGAAATCAAAATAAATCACGCGGGAGGGAATCACAATGGCAAGATTTACGTTACCAAGGGATCCGTATCATGGCAAGGGGGCAATTGACGCTCTGAAAACGCTGAAGGGGAAAAAGGCGATCGTAGTCGTTGGCGGCGGAAGAGGTGGATTTTTGATATATATATGCTGATATATCATAACGCAACAGGGGCGGCAAAATGCCGTCCCTGTTGCGTTATTCCTATTGCTTGTACTATTCGCGGGCAGCGGCTGCCAGCGGTTACCGAGCCTTCACATAGGTTTGCGTAAACCGGGAGAGCACGGCCGCTACCTGGGCGCGGGTGGCGGTGCTTTTGGGCGCGAAGGCGCCGTCGCCCACGCCTGCCAGGATGCCGGCTTGGGTCATGGCGTCCACGCCGGCCTGCGCCCAGGGGCTGATCTCAGCGCTGTCGGTGAACACCGGATTCGCGACTGACTTTAAGGTGATTTTTGCGTACGCGGCGTAGCTGTTCAGTATGACCGCCATCTGCTCGCGGGTCACATGGTCGTCCGGGGCGAACAGGCTGTTGCCGATGCCGTTGACGATGCCGTTCTTCGTCGCCCACGCCACGGAGGAAGCGTAATATTTCTCCCGCGCCACATCCACAAACAGGCTGTCTTTGTATGCCGCCGCGTCCATGCCCGCGATCCTGCCCAGGACGGTCACAAACATGCCGCGGGTCATGGGAATGTCCGGGCTGAAGGTGGTGTCCCCTGTGCCGGCGAACAGGCCGTTTTCCACCGCGTAACGGATATCGTTATAAGCACAGTGCCCCGCGATGTCCGTGAACCTGTCCACGGGCGAAGCCGCGGCGGAGGGCGCCGCGGTTACGACAGGCAGTCCGCTGGCCTCGTAGCCCTCGGCCATGGCGTACAGGCTCAAATGGGTGACCTGGGCGACATACTCGCTGCCGGATACGCTGCCCCGGATCAGGGTCGATGCGCCGTCGTCGTTGATCCGGTACAGCACAGCCTTGGACGGATCCCAGCCGCTTGGAATCGGGAAGTACATCGTCAGCCTGCCGTCCGGCTGAACCTCGGCGTCTTCCGTCCGGAGGGTAATATTGTACAGCTGGAACCGTTCCGCGAGACCCTCCAGCGCGGCTTGCGTTTTCGTGTAATCCGCGCCGGAAGTGATCAGACTGACCTTCATCTCCGCGCCGGGGGGCACGACGCCTGCCGACGCGGTGACGCAGACGCCTGTGGCGCTGTCGACTTTCTCAAAGTCTTCGCCGTAGTCCGTTTGAGTCAGGGGCACATCATTCGGGAGCAGCGTCAATCTGCCGCCGTTGGTGGTGTCTATCTTTTCGAGGGTTGACCAGTCGATCTTCAGCCGGGCCTCGATCCAGTCCTCGCCCATAGGGGTGTAGGGAACTTTTACACGCACCCGGACGTATGGGGCCGTCATATCTTCCAAATCAATCTCAAACACCTTGATGTAGGTGAATGTATGTTGGCCGTCCGTCGTTTGCTTGGGATCGGTGGTCACCTGCCCGGTGCTGATGACGCGCACGTCTGTCCAATCGCCGTTTTTGAGATATTGCAGTCCTTCGAGGGCGCTGATAAAACTCTGGTCGGCTGTCAGCCGGATGTTCACCGAATGAGTGGCGGCCTGGAGCTTGTAGGCGCCGTTTAAAACGTTCACCAGGCCCCGGTTGCCTGTAAAAGCCTCGTTGCCCATAGAGGCTTGATCCGAGCTGGCGTGCCAAAGGGCCACATCCACATCGTAGCTGGCGTCATTCGATCCGCCGCCCGTATTGTTCCCCGAATCGCCGCCGGATCCGCCTGATCCGCCGGGATTGACAGGCGCCGAAGCGGTGGGCGTGGGCGTCGGGGTCGATGTAGGCGTCGGCGACGGGGTCGGCGTGGGCGATGGGGTTGATGTGGGCGTCGGTGTGGGCGTGGGCGCCGATGTGGGCGCCGGAGTTGATGTAGGCGTTGGAGTCACTGTGGGGGCCGGGGTTGACGTGGGTGTGGGCGCCGATGTGGGGGCCTGGGTTGCTGTAGGCTCCGGGGTCGGCGTGGGCGTTGGAGTCGCTGTAGGTTCCGGGGTCGGTGTAGGCGTCGGCGGCTCCGTGACCGGGGGTTCGATCGGCGTGAGCGAATCCCAGTCAAGCCGCAGCCGGGCGGGTTGATTGCCTGTACCGGCCGAGATGGCGTCCATGACCGGAACAAAGACCCGCACCGGCGTATCCGTCCGCCCTACGGTCACGGTCATCCCTAATTCTTCGGGATACCACCGCCCCGCGGGCGGGCCGTAGTCGTCCGTCGCCCCTGTATATTCGGAATAAACAGTGGCGTGGACATCTGTCGACGAAAGGATTTCGCCGTAAGACCCGGTAACCAGGTCGTCCATGCGCCAGAGATCCAGCAGGTATCCGACAAAGTCGATCTGTCCCAGTTTCTGCGTCAGCGGACGGAACACCAGCCGGATTTCCGCCGCGCCGTCCTTGACAATGAGCCTGGACTGGCTGTGGTCAATGGCGCCGTTGCCCATAGAAAGCTGATTCTGGCTGTAATTCCATAAGGTCGTGCCGATGCCGTACTCCCCGTCGGCAAGAAATTCCCCGGCAGTCACAGCGCCGGCGTCCGTGCCGGCGGCGGCAGCGGTGGCGGTCATCACCGGAGAAAGCAGCAAAACAGCCGCCAAAAATAAAGATAGACATTGTTTCAATTTCATCCACTCCCATAATCTGTTGATTTTAACTAACAATGAACTGGCAAATATAAAGTTACAACAACACGAATATTTTGTCAATGAATCCGAAGCTTGTCTAAAAAACAAAATATTTTACAATATCAGGATTTTTAGGCTCCGTGATTCCGCCATAAAATCCTGATTTCACGGGATTTTTTTGAAATATAACAAAACCGGATTTTTGTTAAGATGTCTTAACAAAATAGGCAAAAAATATTTTTTGCGCTGTACAATCAGGGGCTCGGGAACATACGCATCCCGGTATCGCGGGCCAGACTGTCCCCGCCATTCCGGGCGGCAGAATGCCGCCCCTACGGTACCGCGAATGGCGCATATGTAGGGGCGGCATTCTGCCGCCCGCCTTCGGCAGACGCAGATTCCCAATATGAATCGCGGGTTTCAGAGAAGGCGAAAGCATTCTTGGCGTACCTGTGTTATAATGGTTTTACAAGAGAAATCTCAATCGGGCTGCGGCGTTTTTTTTGAAGAGCCACGCTGCGGAAATTGTGGATGATACGGGGGGGAAAAGGTGTGTACAAGGGTTTGTTCTGGCTTGCGGACGACGGCGGGCTTATTACCTATCGAATCTCCTGCGGAGCGGACGGAACTCCGGAAGCGGCGGACTTGCCCTACAATTCCCGCAAGGGCGATTCGTTCACGCACAAGGCGACATGGGAAGAGGCCGCGCGGGAACAGCCGCGCGCGGTCCGCTCAAAGCCGTGGAACCACTTCCCGCGCGGGCGGGTGGAGATTAAAGCGGGCAAGGTCACGGTATATCATCATCCCGCGCTGGGCTCGCCCGAATTTGAACAGAGGATCCGCGGGGCGTTCGCTTTGGACGGTGTTCCTTCGCTGGAGGTTCGTTTTATTTCGGATCACTCGAACCATTACAAGGCGGCGAACGGGCTATGATGAAAGGGAGGCGGCATTGATATGCTTTTGACCATTACCTATACGGGGCGGAACACGACCGACCTGGGCTACTTGCTCTACAAGAATCCCTACCGGCCGCAGGCGTTTGAGCTGAGTTACGGCAAGGCATATGTTTTTTACCCGGAGATATCCGATGAGCGCACCACGGCGGCGCTGCTGCTGGACATCGACCCCGTCGGTCTGGCGCGGGGCAGGGCCGGATCCTCCGGCGGCGGGCTGTTTGATTATGTCAACGACCGGCCTTATGTGTCCTCGTCCTTTATGAGTACGGCTATCTCGCGGGTGTTCGGCACGGCCATGACGGGGCGGGCGGATTCGCGTCAGGCGCTGTCCGACTCCGCGCTGGATCTGACGGCGGCGGTCACGATGCTGCCGTGCCGGGGCGAGCGGGAGAAGCTGGACCGCGTATTCGAGCCGCTGGGGTATGAGGTCCGTTATGAAACCTTCGTGTCTGACGGGAATTTCCCCGGTTGGGGAGACAGTCCGTATGTGAATCTGACGGTCAGCGGAAAGGTGCGTCTGCGCGACCTTCTGAAGCATCTCTATGTGCTGATTCCGGTATTTGACCGGCAAAAACACTATTGGGTCGGCGGGGATGAGGTGGAAAAACTCCTGAGAATGGGGGAAAACTGGCTGCCCGGGCACCCGGAGAAGGCTTATATCACAGGCAGATACCTCAAGCGCCGCCGGACCCTCGTCAATATGGCGTTTGAACGGCTGACGGCCGCCAACGCGGCGGACGGCGAGGTGCTGGCCGGCGAAGGATTGACTGACGATGTGTTGACTGACGGGGCGCCGGAGGGTGAAGCGTTGGCCGGTGAGATGCTGAGCGACGGGGCGCCGTCCGCCGACGTGTTGGCCGGCGAGATGCCGAGCGGCGGGGCGCCGGTCGCCGAGTCGCCGGTCACCGAAGCGCCGGACGCGGCGGATAGGGCTGGCCGGAAGCCGAATCTGAACGCGCGGCGCCTGGACGGCGTGGTCGCGGCGTTAAAGAGCTGCGGCGCGAAGCGTGTGATCGACATCGGATGCGGGGAGGGGCACTTGTTGAGTCTCCTCGTCAAGGAGCGCCAGTTTACCGAGATCGTCGGGGCGGACGTATCCCACGCGGCCCTTGAGCGGGCAAGCGGGAAGCTGAAATTGGAACACGCCGGGGACTCAATGCGTGAGCGCGTCCGGTTGATACAGGGTTCCCTTACCTATAAGGACGCGCGTTTCGCGGGTTATGACGCGGCTTGTGTGGTCGAGGTTGTCGAGCATTTGGATCTTCCGCGTCTTGCCGCCTTTGAACGCGTTTTGTTCGAGTTTGCCAAACCGCCCGTCGTCATACTGACCACGCCGAACCGCGAGTATAACGCGCGTTACGAGCGTCTGTACGACGGGGATTTGCGCCACAGTGACCACCGCTTTGAGTGGACGCGGGCGGAATTTCGGGATTGGGCGGCCAGAACGGCGGACCGTTTCGGGTATGCCGCGCGATTCTCGGAAATAGGCGAGACGGATGAGACCTATGGCGCGCCTACGCAGATGGGGGTGTTTACACAATGCGAATAGAGATACCGGAGATCGCGGTCGTCGCGCTGATCGGCGCGTCTGGCAGCGGCAAGTCCACTTTTGCGCGGCGATACTTCAAGCCGACGGAGGTTTTGTCCTCCGACTTTTTCCGCGCTCTGATTTCTGACGATGAGAACAATCAGCAGGCGACCCCGCAGGCGTTTGAGACGCTGTATTATGTCGCCGGCAAGCGGCTGGAGCGGGGCCTTTTGACCGTCATCGACGCGACAAATGTACAGAAAGAGGCCCGCGGGGCGGTATTGCGCCTCGCGAAGGAGCAGAACTGTCAGGCGGCGGCGATTGTGCTGGATATGCCGGAGCGGCTGTGCCGGGAACGCAACGGGAACCGCCCGGACCGTAATTTTGACGGTTATGTGATTACGCGGCAGACGGAACAGCTGCGCCGTTCCATTAAACATTTGCATAAAGAAGGTTTTCGCTATGTGTATGTGCTGAAGAGTGAGGAAGAGGCCGCGGATGTGGAAATTGTCCGCGCGCCGCTGTGGAACAACAAAAAAGCCGAAACCGGCCCCTTCGATATCATCGGCGACGTTCACGGCTGTTATGACGAGCTTTGCGTTTTGCTTCAGAAGCTTGGGTACGCGGTGGACAAAGACCGTTGTGCCGCCGCGCCGCCGGAAGGACGCAAGGCGGTGTTCCTCGGCGACCTGTGCGACCGGGGCCCCCATAACATTGAGACGCTGCGCCTTGTGATGGGCATGGTTCAGTCGGGCGCCGCCTATTGCGTCGCCGGGAATCATGACGTGAAGCTGCTGAAAAAACTGCGGGGCGGCCAAACGCAATTGACCCATGGGCTGGACAAAACCGTTGAGCAGATGAGCGCCCAGAGCGAGGTTTTTGTGGCGGAGGTCATAGCCTTCCTGGATCATCTGATCAGTCACTACGTATTGGACGGCGGCAGGCTGGTCGTCGCCCACGCGGGACTGAAGGAGAAATATCAGGGGCGCGGCAGCGGGCGCGTCCGCGACTTTTGCCTGTATGGGGACACCACGGGGGAGACTGACGAATACGGTCTGCCCGTGCGGCTGCCCTGGGCCAATGAATATCGCGGCAAGGCGACGGTGGTTTACGGGCATACGCCCACCCCGGAGGTGGAAGCGGTGAACAACACATTTTGTATCGATACCGGATGTGTATTCGGCGGGAAGCTCACTGCCTTCCGCTATCCCGAAAGAGAGACCGTTCAGGCGGAAGCGGCGCGGGAGTATTACCCCCCGGTCCGGCCGTTCCATGACAAATCCGCCGCGAACGACGATGTGCTGAACATAGACGATGTATTGGGAGAGAGATATCTGACCACCCGCCTGCGCCGCAGCGTCAAAATCAACGCCGAGAACTCGGCCGCCGCGCTGGAGGTCATGAGCCGTTTTGCCGCCGATCCCCACTGGCTGATCTACTTGCCGCCGACCATGTCCCCCTGCGAGACGAGCAAGCTGCCGGATTACCTGGAATATCCCACGGAGGCATTCGATTATTACAAAACGCGCGGCGTCGGCCAGGTGGTTTGCGAGCAAAAACACATGGGTTCCCGCGCGGTCATTGTGCTGTGCAGGGACGCGGACGCCGCCGCGCGCCGGTTCAAGATGAACGACGGCAGCTTGGGCATCATATATACCCGGACCGGCCGCCGCTTCTTCGACGGCGCGGAAACGGAGAACGCGCTTCTGGCAAGGCTGCGGGCCGCTCTTGCCGGCTCCGGTTTCTGGAGCGATTTCCATACGGACTGGGTGTGCATGGACACCGAGCTGATGCCCTGGTCGGCCAAGGCGCGGAGATTATTGGAGGAACAGTACGCGCCCGCGGGGCGTTCCGGCGGCCTCGGACTCGCGGCGGCTGTCGACGCGATCGGCAAGGCGTCGGCCGCTTTGGGCGGCGGCGTCCGCGCGGCGCAGGCCGGGGCCGGTCAAGGGGTCGATCAAGGGATCGATCTCTCCGCGCTGCTGGAACGGTATCAGGCCCGCGCCTCCGCGCTGGATCTGTATACTGAGGCATACCGCCGTTATTGCTGGGACGTCAGGAGCGTCGATGATTACCGGATCGCCCCGTTTCACATTCTCGCCACCGAGGGCAAAACCTGGAGCGGCGAGAATCATATGTGGCATATGGAAACCGTCCTGAGATACATCATTGGGAGCGATCCGGTTTTTATGAAAACCGACCACTTGCTGGTGGACTTGTCGGACGCCAACAGCGCCGCCCGGGGCGTCGAATGGTGGGAGCGCCTGACCGCGGCCGGCGGCGAGGGCATGGTGGTCAAACCCCGCGACTTCATCGCGATGAGGGGCGCCGAGTTGCTGCAGCCCGCCGTCAAATGCCGCGGGCGGGAGTATTTGCGCATCATCTACGGCCCGGAGTATATGCTGGACGGCAATCTGGAGCGGCTGAAAAAACGCTCGCTGTCCAGAAAGAGTCACCTCGCGCTCAGCGAATTCGCGCTGGGGATGGAGTCGCTGGAGCGATTCGCGCGGGGGGAACCCCTCTACCGCGTGCATGAATGTGTATTCGGGGTACTGGCGCTGGAGAGCGAGCCCGTGGATCCGAGACTGTGATTCAGAGCCGTTGGTGGAGTTAACGATATTTTTTCTATTGATATATTTTCGGATATATGCTTAAATAGTGACATCTGGTGGGCTGACACCATTAAGAATCCGAAAGACTTGCCGGACGTACCGTGCCGGTGGCTGGCAGGCAGCGAAAAACCTGTTTTCCTTGCCGGACTTCGGGCGCCGGCGGCTGGCGGACAGCGAAAAATCAGCCGTGAAAGGGAGTATCGCAGACCTGCGGGGTGCTGCTCCCTTTCTAAATTTATGTAAAGAAAGAATCCATCAGGAAGGATTTTAGGATGGGGGGGTTTGTTATGTTACAGAGAATCAAAAACCCGAAGTTAATGACAGAAATGGAAGCTAAGGCTGTGTATGCGGATAAGTTTTTTGTTTTTTTGGAGAGAAATGACAGTGAATTTAAGGATGGCAGGGTTGTTGGATTTGTGCCTTGTGTAGCTGATACGAAGAAAGAACTTTTTGATGAATATCCATCATTAGATGATCAAGATGCGTTGATTAAAGAATTTGGTGATGTTGACGAGTTTGTGTTTGGATGGATGTTTGGGCTGGACGCATATAAAGATATGTCTTTTTTGATGTTTCAATTGGAACTTTAATTCTGATGATAGCATATATTCGGTGTCTAGGACTGTTAGGAAAGACAATGTTCCTGAAGGAAGTTCAGTAGAGAAGTCGGATTTTTATGCAGTTGAAGAATTTCGGCAGTAAAATTGGCTTGTTTTAGGGCGCCTCTAAATTCAGTAAAAGCAACCATCCCGTCATTGTGTCTGTCAAAGACGGACGGCATTCTGCCGCCCGGGACCATCCGAAAACTGTCATATCTTGTCATTCCGGGTCAGGACACGGGCTCAATCTGCGCGTCTTGCGACGCTTGGCCGTCGCTCAGCCATCCATGGCTGCTCCGGCATTCGGGCATCCATGCCCATCAACTTCACCACGTGCCTGCCCAGTCTCAC
>JAISDM010000175.1 GCA_031264885.1 Peptococcaceae bacterium
CTGGGGATGGCGCAGGCGTCGGTGGACGCGGTTTACGCGATGACGGCGGCGGATGTGATGACGCTCAGCGATTTTATGGATATATTGGCGCAAGCCGGGGAGGGCGCGGGGAACCCGGCCGGAGAAGGCGCGGCGGGGGCTCAGGCACGGGCTGGGGAAGATTCGGCGGGCGCGGCGGCGGCGGCTCAGGCTTGGGACAGGCCGCGTTCGGGCGCGGCGGCGGCGATAACGGCGGCTCAGGATGAAGGGGCGTCCGCTTCGCCGGATCCGGCGGCGGCTCAGCTGGTTATGCTGAAAAACATCAAGGACGCCGCCCTTTCCGGGCGGGGGCTGTCCCCGGCGGAAGCGGCGGAGGTCATGGGTATGGATGTCTCCCAGGCTGGCTTTCTCTACGTTTGCCACAGGGTATTCGAGCCGGGTTACCGCGGGCCCGACGTGGGATTCTACGATTTAATCCGTTTTATCGCGGAAGACGGGGCCGGCCTGACAGACGCCGGCGGCGGCAGCGGATTGGGCGGCGCGGCGGGGCAGATGTCGTCTCTGCTGGATTTGATGAACGGCGCGCTGGACGAGGAGGAATATACGCCCCGTGACATGGCGCTGCTCCTGGGCGGAATGGCGGGTTCCGCGGCGGGTTCCGCGGGTTCAGCGGACTCCGGAACCGGGACTGGGGCTGGAACCGGAACTGGAACCGAAACCGGCGCCGGGACCGACCCCGGCGCCTCCGCCCCGGCCCCGGCCGCCGCGCTGGACGAGGACATGGTCAAGGTGGTGTACGCCTACCGTTTGGCGCGGGAGGGCCTGATGGAGGGCCGGCGTCTCTCGGTGGAGGAACTGGTCCGCTACGTGCTGGACGATTTGGCTGTCGGCGCTTACAGCTCCTCCTTGAACAGAGAGGATCTGGCGGGGCTGGAGACCGCCCGGGCGCTTATGGAGGGCACCTCCTCCGGCCGGCGTTATACGCCCCGGGAGATGTCCGCCCTCGTGGACGAAATGGACGAGGACGCCGTAAAGATGATTTTCGCCTATCGCCTGGAACAGAGCGGCGCGCTGAAGAACCGGCGGCTTTCGGCCCAGGACATTGTCTATTATGTGCTGGACGACCTGGCGCGGGGCCAGTTCAGCGATTCTGTCAACGCCGAAGATTTGGACGACCTGGAAACCGCCCGGGCGCTTATGGACGGCGTCCTGGCGGGGACGCGCTATACCCCGGATCAACTGGCCGGCCTCGTGGGGATGGAGCCGGATATGCTGCGGATCCTCTACGCTTACCGGATCAGCCTTTACGGGGATACCGGCGCGTGGAAGCTGTCCCTGGCGGAGCTGGTGGATTTTGCCCTAAATGACTTGGCCCGTGACGAGGACTTCGGCGATACCTTCGATCCGGGGACCCTGGAGGATTTGGAGCGGCTCCGGCGGATCATGGCCGGCGCTCTGGCGGGGACCGCCTATCGGACGGAGGCATTGGCCGAACTCCTGGAGATGGAGGCGGACGTCCCGGTCAAGCTCTATTTGCTGAACCGGCGCCGTCACGGGGACATATCCCATTGGCAGGTCTCCCTCCGCGATTTGGTCCGCTTCATCAGCGAGGAGGTTTTGACAGATGAAGACCTGGCCGGCCGGATCGACGCCGCGGATACGGAGCGGCTGGACGCGGCCGACCGTCTGACCGCCGCCGTCGTCGCCGGCGCGCAGTATGACGCCGGGGATATGACGCGGCTCTTCGACGGAATGTCGGAGGATTTAAGCGGGGATCGGATGCGGCTGCTCTATGTCTATTATTTCAGCCGGAGGGATTCCGATCCGGCGTGGACCCTCTCCCTCCTGGACCTGTTCAATTTTCTGGCGGAGGACGTGCTGAGGGATCCCTTGTTCGCGGACGTGTTTGACGCCGAAATGACGGACCAGATCTTGGACGCGAAGGCGGAGATGGACGACGGCGTTGTGCAGCTGCAAGGGCCCAACTTCTCGCGCCTGGTGATCGAAACCGATTATCCCCTGGACTCGCCGGAGACTTACGCCTTCATCGGCGGTCTCCTGGCGGAGTGCGGCGCGGACCTGCGGGGCAGCTATTACCTCATCGGGAATTCGGCGATGAACTATGAGATGTCGGCGGCCTTTGGCGATGAGCAGACGTTTCTGACCATTCTGACCGCTGTGACCATATTCATCGTGGTGGCCGTCACTTTCCGCTCCCTGCTGGTTCCGGCGCTGCTGGTTCTGATCATTCAGTGCGGCGTCTATCTCACCGTCTGTCTGATCGGCTTGCAGGGATACAGCATCTACTATTTGGCGTTTTTGGTGGTGCAGAGCATCCTCATGGGCGCGACGATTGATTATGGGATTTTGTTCACAAATTATTATGTGGAGAACCGCCGTACCCAGGGCCCGCGGGAGGCGCTGGCCGCGGCTTACAACGGCGCCGTCCATACCATATTGACTTCCGGTTTGATTATGATTCTGGCCACGGGGATTCTGGGGATACTTTTTGAGAATCCTACGGTGGGCGAGATTTGTCAGACCATCTCCCGGGGCGCTCTGTGCGCGTCTTTGCTGATCGTGTTTGTCCTGCCGGGCGTGCTTTCCGTCTTTGACCGCTGGATCTGCAACCGCGATTCGTAGTTTGGCGCAGTTTGGCGCAATTACCCGGTGGAGGGGGAGGATGCCGGCCTTACGGCTCCGCGTTTTGAATTTCTACGGCTCACTTTGCTGCAAAAGCCAAACTCGCTCCGCTCAGACAGTGGCTTTTGCGGACGCAAATTTCGCCGGGAAATTCTAAAACGCTCCGCCTAATCGGCCGTCATCCTCCCCCTCCACCGGATGCCGAGCTAAACTACGAATTGAGGTAGAACGGGGTAAGAATTATGTATGGATTGACTTTGGCGGATTGCGCGTCTATTATGAAGGGACAGCTGTCGGGTTCGGGTGATCGGGTTCCTCAGGGAGCCAGCATAGACTCCCGGACGCTTGTTCCGGGAGATCTTTTTTTTGCTTTGCGGGGAGAAAAAACGGATGGGCGCCGCTATTTGCGGGAGGCTCAGGCGAGGGGTGCGGCGGGGGCGGTGGTCGAGGGGCGGCCGCCGGAATCCGCGCCGGATGATTTCCCCGTGATCCTGACCGGGGACGCCGCGGAGGGGCTGCGGGCGCTGGCTTTGGCTCAGCGGCGGCTGTTCCGCGGGCATGTGGCGGCGATTACCGGCAGCACGGGCAAGACCACGACGAAGGAGATTTTGTCGGCCATATTTGAGGAGATGGGCCCGGTTCTAAAAACTCAGGGCAATTTTAATAATCTGCTGGGGCTTCCGCTGACTGTGCTGTCATTGAACGAAAGCCACCGGAGCATGGTCTTGGAAATGGGCATGAGCGGTTTGGGGGAGATAGACCGGCTGGCGTCTATAGCCAGGCCGGACAGCGGTGTGGTCACGAATATCGGGCATGTTCATATAGAGAAATTAGGATCCAGGGAGAACATTGCCCGGGCCAAATGTGAGTTGTTTGCGCATTTAAGCCCGGAGGGGACGCTCATTCTGAATGAGTCGGATCTCAAGTGGACGCGGTCGTGGCTTCATCTGGCGGCCTGTGCCGTGACGCTGGCGGGGAGGACGGAGACCGGCTCCGATTTTTGGGTGAGCTGTCCCGGGAAGCAGGACAGGAATGGACTGCGTTACTGTTTCTACATGGGCCGGCAGCGGGTGCTGGAGGGGCGTTTGCCTATGCCGGGGCGGCACAACGGACTCAACGCGCTGATGGCTTCTTTGGCGGCGCGCGGCGCCGGGATGAGCTGGACGGAGATCGGCCGCGGGCTGGCCCGGATCCGCCCCGCCGGCATGCGGTTTGAATTTATGGACTGTCCCGGATGGGGGGCGACGCTGATCCACGACGCCTACAACGCGAATCCGGATTCGATGGCCGCGGCTCTGAAGACGCTGAAAGAAGTGGGAGAAGGGCGTCTGGGGGCGGTTCTGGGGGATATGAATGAGTTGGGCGCGTATGCTTCTCAGGCCCATTTGGAAACAGGCCGGCTGGCGGGCCGGCTGGGACTGGATTTTTTGGTGACGGTGGGCGGGCTGGCGAAGGGCATCGCTGACGGAGCGATGGAGGCGGGGATGCCTGAAAGCCGGGTTCTGACCGCGGAGGACAACGGGGAGGCTTTGCGCCGGCTGCGAAAACTGGCGCGGCCGGGCGATTGGATCCTGTTCAAAGGGTCCAGAACGGTTCATATGGAGGACATCATAACCGCCATGCGATCGGAAGAAGGTTGAATGGGCAATGCCTAATTACGTGACGGCGGGAATCGGAGCGCTGGTCTTGGGCTTGGTATTGGGGCCGCTTTTGATTCCCCGTTTAAGAAAACTCAATTTTGGTCAATATATACGCAGCGACGGCCCTCAGCGGCATTTGAGCAAGTCGGGCACGCCGACCATGGGCGGGCTCCTCTTCTTAATCATATTGCCCGCGGTTCAAGTGATCTCCAGAAATACGGATCTGCGGAGTCTGATGGTTTTATTGGCTGTTATTGGGTTTGGACTGATCGGCATGACGGACGATCTCCTGAAATTCCGTCACAGGCAGTCGGAAGGGCTGAGCCCGGGGCAAAAAATGGCCGCTCAGATCGTGTTTTCCCTGATCTTTGTCACGTTGGTTTACGGGCTGACCGGAGTCAGGGAGGTGACGCTGCCTGTAAGCGGCCGAGTGCTGCGTTTGGGCCTGTGGTATATCCCGGTGATGATGTTCGTGATGGTGGGTACGGTCAACGCGGTGAATCTGACCGACGGGGTGGACGGATTGGCCGCGGGGGTCACCTTTATCGTGGCGCTGGCTTATGTGCTGCTGTTCAGAGCCTGGAACCTGGACGGCCTGACGAGATTCGCGGGCGCGCTGGCGGGGGTGTGTCTGGGCTTCCTGCTGTATAATCTGCATCCCGCGAGATTGTTTATGGGCGACACAGGCGCTTTCTGCTTAGGGGGCGCGGTGGGCGCTCTGGCTGTTTTATCGGATACGGCGGCGCTCCTGCCCTTGCTGGGCGCCGTATATGTGCTGGAAGCGGGGTCGGACATTCTCCAAGTGGCTTACTTTAAATGGACGCGCGGCAGACGGCTGTTTCGTATGGCGCCCTTGCACCATCATTTCGAACTGAAGGGATGGAGCGAGGAGAGAATCGCGGTTGTTTTTTGGCTGGTATCGGCTTTGGCGGCTGTGCTGTTCCTGTGGATCGAGATCAAGCTTTAGGAGGAACCCTATGTTCAAAGATAAAAGATATTTTGTTTTGGGAGCGGCGAAAAGCGGGACAGCGGCGGCGGCTTTCCTGGCCGAACGCGGGGCCCGGGTGTGGATCAACGATTTGAAAGAGCGGGCCTCTTTGGATGAGGCGGTCTTGTCCGATCTGGAGTCCATGGGCGTGACGTGCATTCTGGGGGAGCATGGGAATCCGGCGGAGCTTGGGGCGGATTATGTGGTTCAAAGCCCGGGCGTGCCTTATAACAGTCCGCCGTCGGCTCGGGCGCGGGCGGCGGGGATCCCGCTGATCGGTGAGATAGAGCTGGCTTATTCTGTGTGCCGGGCGGAGATTCTGGCGGTGACGGGCACCAACGGAAAGACCACAACCACGGCCTTGCTGGGGCAGATGCTCCGGGACGGGGGCAGGGATGTGTTCGTCGGGGGCAACATCGGCGTTCCGTTTATCCTTCACGCGGATTCGCTGAGGCCGGATCAGTTGGCTGTGCTGGAGGTCTCCAGCTTTCAGCTGGAGACCGTTGAATCCTTCAGGCCCGGGATCTCTGTGATTCTGAATGTGACTCCGGATCATTTGGAGCGCCACGGGGGCTTTGAGAATTATTTGGCGGCCAAGGCGAATATATTCAAAAATCAGAAAGCCTCCGACCGGCTGATTTTGAACTGGGATGATCCCCTGACGCGCTCTCTGGCGGAACACGCGGAGGCCCGGATTCTGTTTTTCAGCGGGAAACAGGAACTGGAGGAGGGCGCTTTCCTCAGAGACGGCGCGCTCACTGTCCGGGCGCCGGAGCGGGAAGGCGGCCTGGCTTGCGGCCTAGTTCACCGAAATGAATTGAAGATTCCCGGAGCGCATAATATTGAAAACGCGCTGGCGGCTCTGCTGGCGGGGTGGGTCATGGGTGTCCCGGCCGGCCGGCTGCGGCACAGTCTGAGAACTTTCCCGGGGGTGGCGCACCGTTTGGAACCTGTGCTGGAGCGGGAAGGGGTGCTGTTTGTCAATGATTCCAAAGGCACCAATACGGACGCTTCCATCAAGGCCATTGAAGCCTTTGAGCGTCCCATCGTCCTGATCGCGGGCGGACTGGGGAAGGGCGGGGATTACGGGCCCTTCGCGGAACTGATCCGCAGGAAGGTCAAATATGTGGCGCTGATCGGGCAGGACGCGGAGAAGATCCGGCGCTCTCTGGAGAAAGCCGGCTTCACGCGGTGGGCTTACGCTGAGGATATGGAATCCGCGGTGAGGCAGGCCAGGGACGCGGCGGAAGCGGGGGATGTGGTGCTGCTGTCGCCGGCCTGCGCCAGTTATGATATGTTTCGCGATTTCGAACAGAGGGGAGATGTTTTTAAGGAGATCGTGAGACGCGTGGCGGGGAAGGAGGACTGCCATGGGAGCGAAGAAGAAAAACGCGCCTGACCTGGGCTTGTTTATCATTGTGCTGGCGTTATTGACCATCGGCATTGTCATGGTGTTCAGCGCCAGTTATTATGATACGATTACGAATGATCCCTTCTATTATCTGAAAAGACAGGCGGCGTTCGCCGGGATCGGGCTGGGCGCTCTGTTCGTCGCTATGAATGTGAATTATTCCAGATACCGGGGGATCACCAAGCTGCTGCTGCTGATGTCTTTCGCGCTGTTGATCGGGGTTCTGTTTATGCCGGCCATCAAGGGCGTCAGGCGGTGGTACCCTTTGGAGTTTTTTAATTTCCAGCCGTCGGAGCTGACTAAATTTGTGGTGGTCTTGTATATGGCGGACCGGCTCAGCAAAAAAAGCGCGTCGTTACAGCATTTCATAGGGGATTTGAGTACGGTTCTGGTTGTGATCGGCGTACAGGCCGCTTTGATTCTGAAAGAGCCGGATTTGGGCACGGCGGTGGCCATCGTGTGTACCGGTGTGATTATACTGATCATCGCGGGGCTGAGGCTGAGGCATTTGATGGCGCTGGCTGTGTGCGGGTTCGCGCTGTTGGGGTACGCGATCTTTGATGAGCCGTACCGGATCAACCGGCTGCTGGGTTTCATGGATCCCTGGGCGGACGCGGCGGGTACGGGGTATCAGGTGATCAATTCGCTGTACGCGCTGGGCTCCGGCGGGCTGATGGGCATGGGGATCGGCGGCAGCCGGCAGAAGCTGGGCTTTTTGCCGGAGCATTATACGGACTTTATATTCGCGGTGATCGGCGAGGAATTGGGATTCTTTGGGACGCTGGCGGTGGTGGTTCTGTTCTTGCTTTTTGCCTGGAGGGGATACCGGATCGCTTCCCGGTGCTCGGATTTGTTCGGCAGTCTGTTGGCGGCGGGGATGACGACGATGATTGTGCTTCAGGCGATGCTGAACATCGGTGTGGTCACGGGCTGTCTGCCTGTGACGGGCATTTCGCTGCCGTTCATCAGTTATGGGGGGTCGTCGCTGCTGTTATGTCTGGGGATGTCGGGGATAATATTGAATATTTCCCGGTATATGGAGTAGGGGCGGCATCCTGCCGCCCGTCCTTGACAGACGCGAATTTCCAAATTATGAACCGCGGAATGGGTAATGATAACGGGCGATGATTTCTCGAAGGAGGGGAAGGCTGTGCGGGTTGTTGTGACCGGCGGCGGAACGGGGGGGCATATTTACCCGGGGGTCGCCATTGCTCAGAGTGTTTTGAGCGCCTTTGAGGATTCGGAGGTCTTATATATCGGAACCCCGGAGGGAATGGAGAACAAAATCGTTCCCGGGTTTGGGATTCCCATGGAAAAAGTGGAGGCGAAGGGGTGGCAGCGGCGCCGTCTGAGGGGAACTTTTCATATGATGAACGCGGTTGGCCGCGGGTACCGTCAGGCTCTGCGGATCATAGACCGGTACAAGCCCCAGGTGGTGGTGGGAACCGGCGGCTATGTGTGCGTGCCGGTGGCGCTGGCGGCTGTCAGCCGCCGCGTCCCCGTTTTGCTCCATGAGCAAAACGCTTATCCGGGGCTGGCAAACCGGATGCTGTCCATGACCGCGGCCAGAATTATGCTGACGTTCCCGGAGGCGGTCCGGTTCTTTCCCAGGGTGGTCAGGGGCAAGACGGTATGGACGGGGATGCCTGTGCGCCGGGAATTTCTGGCGGTGAGCCGCGCGGCCGGGCTGGAGGCTTTGGGATTGGATCCCAACCGAAAGACGCTGCTGGCCACGGGCGGGTCTCAAGGGGCCAAGAGTCTGAACCGGGCTATGGTTCACGTCGTCAAGCAATGGGCGGACAATCCTCATGTCCAGGTCGTTCACGCGACCGGGGTCAGGGATTATGAAAATGTGAGGCGATTACTGGATCAGGGAGGCATATCCGCGGAGAAAAACGTAAATATTAAGGTTGTGCCTTATTTGGACCATATGGAGTACGCTTTGGCCTGCGCGGATTTGTGCGTGACCCGGGCCAGCGCCGGATTCCTCTCGGAGATGGCGCTGACGGCGGCGCCGGGCATCTTGATCCCGTATCCTTACGCCGCGGACGACCATCAGTCGCACAACGCCAGAAGCATGGAGAAAGCGGGGGCGGCTGTGGTGCTGGCCGATCAGTCTTTGACCGGGCCTAAGCTGCTCGCTCAGATAGAGGAGATTTTTTCGGATGAGGACAGGCGCCGGAGCATGTCGGAAAACAGCAGAAAAACCTGGAAAGAGGATCCGGAGAAGAATATATTGAGATTGATGGAGTTTGTGTGTACATGACGGGGAGCTGCGATTCATGGTTTGGGAATCTGCGTCTATCGGGGGCGGGCGGCAGAAATCCGCCCCTACAGACGCGGTATACACGGTACGTACCGTAGGGGCGGCATTAGGCCGCCCCGGACCGTCCGAAATACCCCCAATGGTGTCATTACGGGGTTGTCCCGGAATCCAGGTTGCGTGGGCGAGGAGGTTTGGTTTGCGGGGCAAGCC
>JAISDM010000220.1 GCA_031264885.1 Peptococcaceae bacterium
CCGGACAAGGCGGAGGAAGGAGGCATACCCGGGGTGGTATGGCGACTGACGACAACGCAGTCCGACGGCGAAAGGGCAAGTGAAAAATCGCAGGTTATTGTTTAACGAGTCCTAAGCGAAAGAAAAGAGGAGCGTCATTTGAAGCGTCGGATACAGGTGGTGGGATTGGGCCCCGGCGGCGCCGGTCTTATGACATCGGACACCTATGACAAAATCATAAACGCCTCCAAAAGGATTTTCCGGACGGGCCGGCATCCTGCCGCTCAGGAGCTGGAGGCCCAAGGACTGCGGTTTGAGACCTGTGACGATTGCTACCAGACCGGTTCGGATTTCGAGTCGGTATATGAAGCCGTCGTCAGCCGTGTGCTTCAGGCGGCCCGGGGTCTTCGGGAGGCGGAGACGTTGGTTTACGCGGTTCCCGGGCATCCGCGGATGGCCGAACGCACGGTGGCCATGCTTCTGGAACGGGCGGCGGAGGAACCGGTTCAAACGGAGGAACCGGTTCAAATTGAGATTTCCGCGGCCATGAGTTTCTTGGATCCGGCGATTACGCTGCTGAATTTGGATCCGATGGATGGAGGTCTGGCCATATTGGACGCGCTGGATCCTCCGGATCCGCCGCCGGTTCGGCTGGGCTGCCTGTACGCTCAGGTATACGACCGCTGGACGGCGTCGGAACTCAAGCTCAGATTGCTGGAGCATTATCCGGACCAACATCCGGTGGTTTTGATTCAATCCGCGGGAATCCCGGGACAGCAGGCGTCGGCGAACCTGCCCCTGTATCGGCTGGACCGTCAGGAAGACCGCTTTGACCATTTGACCGCCGTTTATGTGCCGCCCTATATTGCGCCCGGGCAAATCAGTCAGCCGGCCTGCGCGTATCCGCTGGATCCGCTGACACAGGTCATGGAGCGATTGCTGGCCCCGGACGGATGCCCGTGGGATCGGGAGCAAAACTTTCAGACCATGAAAGAGCCCTTGATCAATGAGGCTTATGAAGTCATTGAAGCGCTGGATCTGGAGGACATGGACAAGCTCGCGGAGGAATTGGGGGATCTGCTGCTTCAGATCGTGTTTAACACGGCCTTGGCCATGAAGCGAAGCGCTTTTGATTACAACGACGTGGTGGCGGGCATCACCCAGAAGATGATCCGGCGGCATCCCCATGTGTTTGGGGAAGAGACGGCCCAAACCTCGCAAGAAGTGCTGACCCGCTGGGACGCGATCAAATCTCAGGAGAAAGGGCACGAGAAAAAAGGCTTGGTCATGGAGGATTTGAATCATTCGCTGCCCGCCCTGCTGCTTGCTTATGAAATTCAGCGCAAAGCCCGGAAAGTGGGTTTTGACTGGAGTGATGTCCGGGAGCCCCTGGCAAAATTGGAAGAGGACATGGACGGGCTGAAGCGGGCCATCGCCTCGGACGCCGGTGTTTATGAAGAATGGGGAGATGTTTTGTTCACGCTGGTGGGCCTTTCCCGTTTTTTGGGATTTTCGCCTGAAGCCGCGTTGATAAACGCCAGCCAAAAATTTCTTCGCCGCTTCAATGAAATAGAGACGAGCCTGCATAAAAAACGGATAAATTGGAATAATGTGGGCTTATCGGAGCTAAAACAGATGTGGAAGGAGGTCAAGCAGCTAAAAAATCATTGAGTTTTGGGGAAAAATATAGATATACCAGAAGGATTTTGGAATCGCGTATAGAAAAGAACCATCACAGAAAATCTTTGACTATTTACAATATGGGAGGGATTAATTTGAACAAAACGGAATTAGTGGGACTGATCGCGGAAAAAGCGGAAATCACCAAGAAAGACGCGGAAAAAACCTTGGTAGCGGTGCTGGACAGCATTGAGGAAACAATGGTTAAAGGGGACAAGGTCCAATTGGTGGGATTCGGGACGTTTGAAGTCCGTGAGCGCGCCGCAAGGACAGGCCGTAATCCTCAGACCGGCGCCGATATAACCATTCCCGCGGCGAAGGTTCCGGCTTTCAAGCCCGGCAAAGCGCTGAAAGACGCCATCGCCGGGAAATAGACCCTTGAGGAGAATATGAAGAGGCGGACGGATAAGGCCGTCCGCTTTTTTTCATATTTCGCGGGATGGAGGATCCATGCGTCTGGATAAATACTTGAAAGTGTCCCGGTTGATCAAGCGCCGGTCCGTGGCCAAAGACGCGGCGGACGGAGGCCGGATTTCAATCAACGGAAAGACGGCCAAAGCGGCCAGCGAGGTCAAATTGGGGGATTTACTCGAGATCGGCTTCGGGGACAAAGCCGTCAAGGTTGAAATTGTGGAAATCCGCGAAACGGTTCGCGCGGAAGACGCCTCAAAGATGTACCGGAGTCTGGGGTGAATCGCGATAAACTGAACTTCAATTCGTAATTTGGTGTGATATAGCGAAACGCGTTGCCAGGCAACGAGCGGATCCGGATTTCGGGCGGCAGAATGCCGCCCCTACGGTACCGTGAATGATGCATTTGTAGGGGCGGCATTCTGCCGCCCGCTTTTGGCAGACGCCAAATTGCCAAGCTGTGAATCGTGACGCCGCGAAATTTTTGTTGACAGGGAGGACTGGCTTCATTATACTTTACATGTGTCTTGATACGTGTAATGTATAGTTTCTTCCATCTGAGAAAGGGGATACTTATGCAAACCCTGTCTGTCTACAAAATGTGCGCGGCGGCGCTGCTGATCGCCATCGGCTTTGTCATTCCGGCTTTTTCCCCTGTCAAAATCGTTTTGGAGCCGGCCTCTTACACTCTGGCCAGCCATGTGGCCATCTTTATCGCGATGTTTATTTCGCCGTTCATCGCGGTGGTCGTTTCCCTGGGAACGACGCTGGGTTTTTTTGTGGGGGGATTTCCCTTAGTGATTGTATTGAGGGCGGCGACCCATGTGGTATTTGCTCTTGTGGGCGCCTATTATTTGCGGTATCACAGAGACTTAATCAACCGGCCCGTCCGGATACAGGGGTTCTCCTTTCTGATCGGGGTACTCCATTCCGTTTGTGAGACCGCGGTGGTGACCTGGTTTTATTTTGGCGGCGGCGGCGGACTAAGCGAGATGTTTTATCAGCAGGGGTTCGTCCGTTCGGTCGTTCTGCTGACAGGCGTGGGCTACCTGGTACATAGCATGGTGGATTTTGCCATCGCCTTGGTTGTGGTCAAGGCGCTGTCGGCCCAGGGAACATTATTCAGTGTTCTTGTTTATCCCCGAAGAGACGCTGGGAAAGGCTGATCAAAAATGAGCGAGAATATCACCGGGAGGATTTATGACATCCAGGGTTTCTCCGTTCACGACGGACCCGGAATCCGAACCACGGTTTTTACCAAGGGATGCCCGCTGCGCTGTCTGTGGTGTCATAGTCCGGAGTCCCAGAAATATCCTTATGAGTTGTCTTATCTGAACATTAAGTGCATCGGCGTGGAACTGTGCGGCGGCTTGTGTTTAAACGCTTGCGCGAACGGCGCCCTTCGTGTATTGGAAGCGGAAAAATCCTCCGTAAGCGAGGAGATGGCCGCTAAAGTTGAGATCGACCGTTCCAAATGTGTAAGCTGCCTCAAATGTACGGAGGCGTGTCCTTCCAAGGCGCTGGTTCCCTCCGGTCGCGAGTCCTGCGTAGAGGATATTTACGCCCGGGTAGAGAAAGACCGGATTTTTTTTAAAAAGGACGGCGGCGTCACCATCTCGGGCGGCGAGCCCATGAGCCAGTTTGAGTTCTCCTGTAATCTGGCGGCGAAATTCCACGAAAACGGCATCAACGTATGCCTGGACACCACAGGCTTCGCCCCCGCCGAACAATATTTGCGGATACTTCCCTATATCCGCTTGTTTCTCTACGACCTGAAGCACATGGATTCCGCCAGGCACGAGAAACTCACCGGCGTACCGAATGAGATGATCCTCTCCAACGCGGGCGTGATCGCCGATGGCGGCGGCGCGCTGCAAATCCGCGTCCCCGTCATCCCCAAGCTGAACGCCGATTGGGAGAATCTCGCGAGAACCGCGGATTTCTGCGCGGGATTAGGCGAAGCGGTGCAGCAGGTCCAGTTGCTGCCGTATCACTCCATGGGCAAATCCAAGTACGAGCGGCTGGGATGGATCTATAAACTCACAAACGTGGATCCCCCGGGCGACGAGTTCATGGCAAAGGTGCTGGAACTGTTCGAATCCCGCGGACTGCCCGCCATGATCCATTGACGCTTTGAATACATGGGCAAACGGAATAGCACAAGATGGGGCGCAAGATAAAAACAAAATCATGAAGCCACGGAGCGACTCGATTGCTCCGTGGTTTTTGTATCTCCTGTCATATTTGCGCAAAACTCCAAACAAACCATTGACATTCGAGCCTGCTTTAATGTTATTATGTTTTCAGTGAGGCGCGTTATGAAAGAAAATACGATTAACGAAACATCTCAACTGCTTCAAATTCCAAAGACGAAATTGCGTTATTACGACCAATTCGGGATTGTGTCCCCAAAACGCGCGGAAAACGGATACAGGTTCTATTCCGAGCGGGACATTCTCGATTTACAGTATGCGGAGGTTATGAAATCAAGCGGCTTCTCCCTTTTGGAAATCAGGCAAGTGCTGACGTTCAAGCGGGAGCATAATCCCGATAATTTCCCCGCGTTGATGCGAATCATCGACGGCAAGCGTGAAGAAATAGCATTGAAAATTGAGCTGTATCGTCATATGCTCAGTTTCACTGATGCGATAAAGGATGCTATCCTTAGGACTCGTTAAACAATAACCTGCGATTTTTCACTTGCCCTTTCGCCGTCGGACTGCGTTGTCGTCAGTCGCCATACCACCCCGGGTATGCCTCCTTCCCGGTTAGGACACGGATT
>JAISDM010000230.1 GCA_031264885.1 Peptococcaceae bacterium
GACGCGTCTCGTAGGGGCGGCATTCTGCCGCCCGCCTTGGGCGTTACTCACGCGTCCGCAGCATATTTTTCGCGCCCTGGCAGGTCGCCAGGAAGTAGCCTCCGTATATGAGCAATATCACGGCCGCCGTAAAAAGGCTGCTGCCGAGTATATCCATATCGCCTATGCTGCTGATGATCCCGCCGGCCATGTTTATGCCCACGAAAGAATGAGCCAGCGCCAGGATCAGCGGCGCCCCGAAGTAGATGGATATCTGCGCGGTCAGCGCGCCGCGGGTCATTTTATCTTCCGCGCCCAGTTTGCGGAGCAGGCCGTAGCGTCTGATATTGTCGCTGGCCTCCGAGAGCTGCGCGATGGCGAGCACCGTCGCCGAGGAGATCAGGAAGACGACGCCGAGGTATACCGCCAGATAGGCGACGGTTGTGGTGGTGGAATTGCTGGTTTCAAGCAATTCCGCCTTGGTCGTAACGGTTGTTCGCAGACGGACGCCATTTTCCTCGGGCAATGAAATACCGGCCAGGAATTTTTTGCGCAGCGCCTCCGGGCTGCCTTCGCCGCTGCTGTCCAGGTAGTTGATGTGCAGCGCGTCGCTTACCGCCGGGAACCCGTTCAGCAGCGCGCCGTTGACGATCAGCGTGGGCTCCGAGGTCCAATCCGTGGCGTTTCCCAGGGCATAGTGGCGGAAGAGGGAAGGTTCGGCGCGCAGGATTGCGTCCCCAAGTTTTATTTCGGGCCGGCCGCTCATATAGCTGGCGATGGTCTCCGGCAGGTAACTCGCCCTGTTGAAATTCACCGCGAATTCATCCGCCCCCAGCGCAATCGGTTGGATGCCCTGCATACTCAGCAATGCGTTATAATCCGACAGCTTGATGAAGCGCGTTTTGATCCCGCGAATCTCCCCGGATACCTCCAAGGGGATGCGGACGCCGGCGTCGTAACAGCGCAGCGCGATGTACTCCTTTGCGAAGCTGTCTATATTCACGCTGTTTTCGCTGACGGCAAGCGCCAGATCCACACCGGGGTAGGCGATCTCTGTGCCGCCTCCCAGGCTGCGGTAGTCCAGATCGACGGTGAAGCTGACGTCAAAGGGCGCGCTGCCGCGTATATCGGCGGATATGGCGTTGGCCATGCCCATGCCTGTAGAGAGCGCGCAGATAGAAAGAAACAGCATCAGGCACACGAAGGTTATGGAGACGTAAGCCGTGTTGATCTTGCTGTTGATTTGGCGCAGGACGAACATATTCAGACCCCTCAGGTACAGCTTCTTGTTTTGCTTGAGCAGCTTCAGAAGGAAGCCTGAGAGGGAAAAGAAGAACAGGAATGTCCCGGCCGCGCCGAGTCCGAGGATCAGCGGCAGCATACCGCTCAGCGCGGCCAGCCCGCCGCAGGTGACGATAACGTAGGCGGCGCCGATACAGATCAGCGACAGTATGAACAGGCACACCGAACGGGTAAGCCGCGGCTCCCTGAACCGCTGATTCTTGGCGTCCGCGTATAAAAGGTCGATCAGTTTTTGCTTCCAGACGGTGACGACGTTGAAGATCAGTATGAGGATGAAGGTCAGCCCGAAATAAAACAGGGCGTCGCTTAACGCAGACAGGGAAAACACGAATTTCAAGCCGCTGATTTCCGCCCCCAGCAGGCTGGCGGTGATCACGGCCATGCCCTGAGAGGAGAATATGCCGAGCACAATCCCGGCGAACAGCGCAAAAAGCCCCACAGCCACCGTTTCAAACACCAATATGCGGGATATCTTTCCGCGCTCCATGCCCAAGATCAGATAGACGCCGAATTCCTTTTTCCGCCGCTTGATGAGGAAATTGTTCGCGTATATGATCAGAAAACCCAGGACGCATGAGATGAATACGGAGAACCCGCCCATGAGGCGGTCCAGCGTCCTGAGCGCCAGGGTCTGGCCGGCCGTCAGGTTCATGACGGCCTGTTGGCTGTCGATGGAGTTGAACACGTAGAACACACAGACGCCTAAGGTCAGCGTCAGGAAATAGATGGCGTAATCGCGGAAACTCTTTTTGACGTTGCGCAGGGCGATTTTAAACGACGTCACTGATATCGCCTCCCAACAAGCTGACCACTTCGATGATCTTGTCGAAGAACTGCTTCCTTGTATCGCCGCCCCGTACTATGTGGTGAAACAGCTTCCCGTCGCGCAGGAACATGATCCGGTCGCAGTAACTCGCGGAGAAAGCGTCGTGGGTCACCATGAGGATGGTCGCGCCCCGCTCGCTCACCAATTGGCGGAAGCTCTCAAGCAGCATACGGGCGGACTTTGAATCCAGCGCGCCCGTGGGCTCGTCGGCGAGTATCAGAGACGGATTCGTAACGATGGCGCGGGCGCCGGCGACCCGCTGCTTCTGCCCGCCGGACATCTGGCAGGGATACTTGGGCAGCACATCCGAGACGCCCAGAATGTTTGCCACACTGAGAACCCTTTCGTCGATTTCGCCGGCGGGGACGCTGAGGATACTCAATGCCAGCGCGATGTTCTCGTAAGCGGTCAAGGTGTCCAGCAGATTGAAATCCTGAAAGACGAAGCCCAGCTTTTGACGGCGGAACCGGGCGATGGATTTCTCGTCCATTTCGGTGATGTCCTTGCCGTCTATGAATATTTGTCCCGACGTGACCCTGTCGATGGTTGAAATACAGTTCAGCAGCGTGGTCTTGCCGCTGCCGGAAGCGCCCATGATTCCCACATATTCGCCGGTCTCCACCTCGAAGCTGACGTCCGCCAGCGCGCGGGTCAGATTGTTCTTGCCGCCGTAATATTTTTCCACGTTCAGCGTCCGCAAAATAGTAGACATTTGGATCGGATCCCCCTTAATGTTTTGGTAATCCCACTATAGCGCGGAACGCTTGGACCGGCCATCGAAAAAGCTTGCGTTATCCTTACATTTTTGTAAGGCGGGCATCATGACGGGCGGCAGAATGCCGCCCCTGCGGCGCCGTCGCCGTTAGAATTTATATTGCTCCAGCATATCCCGCAGCTGTTTGGACAAACTGGCCAGCGATTCGGCGGCGGCGACAATCTCCTGCATACCGGCGGACTGCTCTTCGGTGGCGGCCGAAATCATCTGGCTGTTATTGGCGGTTTCGTTGGAGATGGTTTTGATTTTTTCCACAGACGCGGCCACCTCGTCCTTGGAATGGGAAAGCATCTGAATGCTGGATGTGATGGATGTTACGGCCTCGCTTACACTGCCGATCTGCCGCCGGATATCCGCGAAAGACTCCCCCGCCTCAAATATAATGCGTTTGCCGTTCTCCACCTCGCCGGAGCTTTTGTCCATCTGGTCGATGGCGACCTGAATCTGTTTCTGTATTTCTTCTATAATATTGGAAATACCGCCCGCGGATTCCTGGGCTTCTTCCGCGAGTTTCCTGACCTCCTCGGCGACGATGGCGAAGCCGCGGCCCTGCTCCCCGGCGTGGGCCGCCTCAATCGCGGCGTTGAGCGCCAGCAGGTTTGTCTGGGTGGCGATATCGGTAATGGATATGACGATCTGGCTGATTTTTTCGGAGAATCCCCCCAGATTCCTTATGGATTTCGCCGTATCCTGCACCTTGGCGTTGATATTCGTAATAGAGTCAATGGCGACATTGATGGCGCCGCCGCCTTTTTCCAGAACAGAAGCGGTGGCTTTCACCGCGTGCTCAACCTCGTAGGCGTTACGCTCGATGTCTATGATGCCGTCCCCGATGCTGTGAACGACCTCCGCCGTGGAATCCACGGCGTCCACCTGATCCGCCGCGCCCAGCGCCACCTGGGACACGGCCGCGGCGACCTGTTCCGAGCCTTTGGCGGATTGCGTCGCGTTGGCCTCCAGCTTCTCACTGGCGGCGGCGATGTCCTCCGCGGCGTTATCGATATGCTGCATGGAGGTTCTCAGTATCTCCGCCATTTGTACAAAACCTTGCTGAAGCTGCGCTAATTCGTCGTTGCCGGAGACGCCCGTTTTGTTCGCGGCGGTGAAGTCGCCGCTTGAAATGGCGCCGGACTCCAGGGTGAGTATCGCGATCTTGTCTGTGATAAACTTCGTGATAAAAAACGACGCGAACACGCTGAAAACAATCGCGGCGAGGGATATGGCGACGCTCAGATTCCTGCGGTCGCGCACGCTTTGCATCGCTTCATAATAATTCATGCGCGCCGCCACGCCCAGCGATGTTTCCGGGACGTTCGCGTAAGCGGAAATGACCCTTTCACCGTTAAACTCATATATCCGGATGCCGGATTCCCCCGCCGCGGCCGCTCCGGCCATTTCCCGCAAATCGGGAGGGACGGTTAGATCCGTGCCCGCGTCGGGCGCGATCAGTTTGAGCGCCCCGATATATTCGGTATTCGGATGGGCGAAGACAAGCCCCGTGACCCCGTCAAAAGCGAAAGCGTATGTACTCGGGCTTTCCTGAGCGCTCATAATGATTTCCTGAAGATTCTCGACGCCCACCGTGATGCCCAGGTACCTTTCGGGAGAGCCGGCGGCCCTCACAGGCGTGAGGACCATGATCGAAGGCTTGCCTGTGGTGGCCGACATGATGACCTCGTTCGAAATAACCGTTTGCCTTGTGCTTTTGGCCTGGTGGGCGTAATCTCTGGTCGAAAGACTGGCCCACTCACCCAAATGGTTCAGCCTGTCATAATTCCCGTCCATCATAAACGCCACGGAAAAAATCTCACTGCTGTTTTTGATCGCGTTGAGCGCCGGTATCATACTGTCTGTATCCTCAGAGGCAAACACAGTGTCCAGCGCCGCGGTTTCGACAATGGCGGCGGCTTTCAGCAGATCGCCGCTGATCCTGGCCGCCGTCAAAACAGCGATGTTCAGGCGTTCATGCTCCTCTATGGCCTCCAGTTCCGACACACTGGACCGATAGCTGAAAATCTCCGTAGCCGAAACGGTAATAACGATAAATAGAACAATGAGAGCGGCAAGCTTAATCCGGATGCTGAAGAATCTTTTTTTTCCACCGTTGTGAGACATGTCAATCACCTCAAGTTCAAATTTTCGAGCAGGGGGCCCTGTTCTTTCCGGAATTTTTCCGGGTTTGTTAAATATTATAGGACACATAAAGGAATTATAATATCTATTCCTTTAAAACTCAATAGAAATATCTTGAAAACTGGGCATATTGACAATCGGGAGCGCAGCCGATATAATTACAAAATATAAAGATCACCCCTGCCGGGGCGGTCTGTTTTGAGGAGCGTAGAAAAAATGGCGGATAAAGCGGTTGTTTTGACGCAAGAAGGTCTGGAGAAGCTTGAACAGGAGTTGGAGACACTCAAGACCGTCAAGCGGCGTGAGATAGCGGGCCGGATCAAGCAGGCCATAGAATTCGGGGACATCAGCGAGAACTCGGAGTATGAGGACGCGAAGAACGAGCAGGCATTCATAGAAGGCCGCATCCTTGAAGTGGAAAAAATGCTGAGAAATGTCAAGGTGATCGAACAATCGGAGGATAACGACAAATCCCGGGTGGATCTGGGATCCAGGGTAGTCTTGAAGGATATGGAGTTCGATGATGAAATTGAATATTTCATTGTGGGATCCGCCGAGGCGGATCCCATGAAAAACCGTATCTCTAATGAAAGCCCCGTGGGCGCGGCGATTATCGGGAAGTATGTGGGCGAGGTCGTGCAGGTGAGCGCGCCGATCGGAGATTTGAATTACAAGATTGTTGAAGTGAAATAAGCAGCGTCAAAACGGGACGACGGCAAGTTCGCGTCCCGTTTTTAACGCGCCGTCCTCACGCCCGGAATGACAAAAATACGGCGCCGGAACGGCGGGATGGACGCGTTCCCGCAATGACGTATCTGTAGGGGCGGCATCCTGCCGCCCGGCCTTTGAATAGAAAGGGGTACCTCTTCTTTGAATATTCAGCCTCAACCGCGAATCATAAAACACGGATGGATCTGGCCGCTGATTTTGCTGACACTGTTTTCGGCGGCCGCCTGCCGTCAAAGCGACGAGGTTCAAACGCCGCCGCTGCCGGTGCCGCGGGTGCCGGACAAGGGTCCTTTCGACGTAATCGTGGTGGGCGGCGAGCCGGAAGGAATCGCAGCGGCGCTGGCCAGCGCCCGCAGCGGCAAGAAGACGCTGCTGGTGGAAGAAAGCGGCGCCCTGGGGGGCTTGCTCACCTTGGGGCGGTTGAATTTTTTCGATATGAACTATACCCTGGACGATCACACATTGCTGACTCAGGGGATATTCAAGGAGTTTTACGATGAGTTGGGCGACGCTTTTGATATCGAGAAAGCGAAACGTTACTTTATGGAGAAAGTGTTAGGTCAGGAGAATCTGGATGTGAGCATGGAAACGGTCTGGAGCGATTTGCTGATCCGGGAGGATCCGGACGGCGGGCGGGTCCTGACCGGCATGACGCTGACGCGGCTGGGCGAGACCGCGGTATACGAGGCCAAACGCTTTGTGGACGCCACCGCCGACGGGAATCTGGCCGCCGCTGCCGGAGCGCCTTACACCATCGGGGCGGAGGATTACGGATTCCCGGAGTCCAATATGGCGGTGACATTGGTCTTTAATATTGACGGGGTCAATTGGACCGAGCTTTATATCCGGAACAACGCCAGCCGCATGTTGGGGGAGATCAATTCCAACTGGGGGGATCCCAACGCGGGGGCGCTGGAGCGGCTGATTTGGGGATACGGCAAGGAAGCTCAGGCGTATCAGCCGGCGGATGAAAATATGCGTTTGAGGGGGCCGAATCTGGCCCGCCAGCAGAATGGGGAGATCCTGGTAAACGCGCTTCTGATCTTCGGCGTGGATCCGCTGGATCCGGGAAGCGTGGCGGAAGGGCTGGAAAGAGGCAAGGCGGAGCTGCCCCACGTCATTGAGTTCATGCAGAGCGATTTCAAGGGATTTAAGAATGTCACGCTGGTGGATGCGGCCAGCCGTCTCTATGTCCGCGAGTCCAGGCATTTTTTGGGAGAATACAGGCTGACGGTCACGGATGTGCTGGAGAACAGAGATCATTGGGACCGGATTGCCCATGGGAATTATCCGGTGGATATCCAGCCCAAGAGCCCCGCGGACCGGGGTATGGTCGTGGGGCAGCCCTGGATCTACAGCATTCCCTTCCGCTGCCTGGTGCCGCTTAACATCGAGAATCTGCTGACCGTAGGGCGGAGCGCGTCCTATGATTCCCTGGCGCACGGCAGCACCCGCGTGGTGCCTGTGGGCGTGGCGGCGGGAGAGGCGGCCGGCGTGGCGGCGGGGCTGTCCATCGACGCGGGCGTGAACTTCCGGGAGATGAGCGGGAATGAGGCGGCCATCGCGGATTTACAGAAGGAACTGACTGGCCGCGGGGCCTATCTGAAAGCCTATGATCCCCCCGCGGAGCCGGTGATGGCGCATTGGGCTTACCCGGGCTTGAGGGTGATCCGTGCCTTGGGAATGGCCGCGGGCGGGTACAGCAATGAATACGGGTTGGACGAGCCGGTCAGCTTTATGCGGGGGCAAAACATCCTGAACGAGCTGGCCAACCGGCTGATGAAAAAAATCCCCGGCAAGGAGATACCCACCATCTATTTCAGAGAGGGAACGGTGGATAACCTCTATCTCGCCGAAAAAATCGCCAATCTGGCAGATCCAAACGCCCCCAAAGGCGAAGAAGCCTGGGCGCTGCTGGAATCGTTGGGGATCATAGATCCGGAGCTGAGCCAACAGATGGGGGATCCGATGTCTGAGGCAAAGGTGGGTACATTGTACGTCCTGGGAGCGCGGGCCTACGAGATGCTGATTTCTGGCTCCGATTGAGAAAGGGGCGTTCGGGTTGAGAGCAAATTTCAAAATTGTCAATATTGCGGCCTTATGCCTCATCGGGCTGAGCGTGATTTGCGCCATGACCGTCGATTTCTCCAGGATGGCGATCGAGAAGGAGAGCCGGCGGGCGGGGATCTTTTTGGATTATGACGAATTTGCCCAGATGGTCTCTTCCACGGGGGAACCGGCGGACGAGCTGGCCGGCCGGCTTCGGGAGGCGGGGGTCACGGGGCTGATGGTGCGCGAGCAGACCCTGGACGACCTGGAGAAATCCGGGGACATTTTTACGCTGGAAGCCGCGGATTTAAGCTTCCAGCAAGAGATCAATCCGGGGTTTTATCCTGAAATCACCCCGGAGAAAAACCGGATTTATTTGTTTATCTCAAAAGAATCCGTGGCGGAGCGGGTGCGGCGCAACCTGGAGGTCAAAACCGGCAGCGAAGTCACGGCGGAGAATGTGAGCGGCCCCACGGGCGTCCTGTCTGTGACCCTGAGCAGCAAAGAGACGGCGGCGATGGGCTTCGGCTTCCCTGTGGAAGAGATCAGGCCGGCGGCTGAGGCCGGTCTGTACGCGGCGGTTCGCCTCAGAAGCTTCACGCCGGTGAACGATGTGACCCTGACGGTGATGAGAAGGAATCTGGAAGAGGTGCCGTCACTGGTTCTGGTGGGATTCAACGACGAGAACCTGCCCGGCTATCTGGAGCCGAAGGAACTCCAGGCGATGGGGGACGTCTTTGGGGCAGTCGGCGGAGTCCCATTGGCGACCTTCGAGTTTTACGCACAGAGAGGACTGGAGACATTATCCAACGTGCTTGACAAAAACGTAATTCGGGTGCATTCCATCAACGAGAGTGAGATGCGCAGGTATGATTTTGATTCCGCGGCGGACCGTTATGTTTTGGCGGCGTCGGAACGCAATATGCGGGCCTTGTATGTGCGTTTGTTCGGGATGGAGCAGCCGGCTGGCGCCTGGGAGTACAACCGGGATTTTATCCGGCGGCTGAGGGATTCCCTGATTGAGGAGGGATTTGAGATCGGGCCGCCCGCATCTATGGGGACGCTGAAATTGGATCTCCGCCAGCAGGCGGTGCTGGGTTTGGGCGTCGTCGCCGGCGGGATTTGGCTTCTGTCCCTGGTCTGGCGGAAATCGGGCCGATGGCCGGCGGTTCTGGGGGTTCTGGGCGCCGTGTGCTGGATCGGGGGACTGATGATCTTGCCCCATATAGCCCGCAAAGGCTTCGCTTTCCTGGCCGTGGTGATTTTTCCCGTTCTGGGTCTGACACTGTTTCTGAGGCAAAAACCCCGGGGCTTGCTTCAGTCCGTGGGGGCTTTGCTGGGGGTCAGCGGGGTGAGCATGGCAGGCGCTTTGATCATGACGGGGCTCCTGGGCGAAAAATCCTTTATGCTGGCTTTGGATGGGTTTAAAGGGGTCAAACTGGCCCATGTGATTCCCCTGGCGCTGGCCCCGGCGGTCCTTTGGGCGCGGCAGCCAAATGCCATCGGGCGCGTCCGGAAGGTTCTGCGCCATCCCGTCACGGTCTGGCAGGCGGCGGCGGCGGTTTTGATCTTGGCGGCGCTGGCCGTTTATGTAATGCGTACCGGGAACACAGGCCCCATTCAGGTCTCTTCCCTGGAAGATCTGTTCCGGCAGACCCTGGACCGCTGGCTGGGGGTACGCCCGCGGACCAAGGAATTGCTTGCCGGGCATCCCTGGTTACTGCTGCTGCTCTATTTTGGCTATGACGACAGAAAAATCCCGGTGCTGCTGTTTGCCGTGATCGGTCAGATCTCTCTGGTGAACACCTACGCGCATATTCATACGCCCCTGGCCGTTTCTTTTCTGCGGAGCTTCAACGGGTTATGGATCGGGATCATTTTGGGAATAATTGCCATTGGACTGACGCGTTTATGGCTGCGGCTGTATGCCCGGTATCGCGGCATCCTGGAGGACGGCCTATGAAAAAGATCGTGGTGAGCGGTTATTACGGCTATGGCAACACGGGAGACGAGGCTGTTTTATACGCCATTCTGAGGACTCTGCGAAAGACGGCGGAGTCTGAGGATTTGGACTTGATCGTCTTGTCCGGGGATCCGGAGCAAACGGCCGAGGCTTATAAGGTGACGGCGGTGAGCCGCTGGAACCCGGTTCAGGTACTCAAGGCGATCCGGAAGGCGGACTTGTTTATCAGCGGCGGCGGATCCCTGATTCAGGACGTGAGCAGTTCCTGGAGCCCCAGATATTATCTGTGGCTTCTGTCCATGGCCCGGATTCTGGCGAAGAAGGTCATGGTATACGCCCAGGGAATCGGCCCGCTGAACAATCCCAAACTGAGAAAAAAAACAGGCAGGCTCATGGAGAAATGCGATATCATCACCGTTCGCGATGTGGAATCCAGAGAGGACTTGCTGCGTATGGGGGTCTCCAAAGAGATCCACGTCATCGCGGATCCTGTGATGGCGCTGCGCAAGAACATTGTGCCCACGGAGCCGGGGATCGCCTTCCTGCGGGATTTGGGGCTGACGGATCAGTGGGGCAGAAAGAAACGGCCTGTGCTGGGGGTCTTCTTAAGGAGTTTCCGGAACGACCGCTTTTGCCGGACGCTGGCTCTGGCGCTGGACCAGAGGGTCCGGGACGGCTGGGATATTTTGATGATCCCTATGCAGCACAGAGTGGATATGGAAGTGGCCGTGGAGATTGGGAATATGATGGAAGAAACCCTGTTTTATCTGGGGAAGCCGCTGACCCCGCGGGAGATCCTGTCCTTGACGGGACAGTTGGACATGGTTCTGGGGATGCGGCTGCATTCGCTGATTCTGTCCGCCGTCATGGGGGTTCCCATGATCGCGCTGGCCTATGATCCCAAGGTGGAGCGGTTTATCTCCCAGCTGGGTATGATACTGTGTCTGCACATGGATGATCTGGAACTGGAAAAAATAAATGAATCCTTCCGCTGGACGGAGATCCATTGGCGGGAGCAGGTGGAATCCGGCGAGGGCAGGATCCAGTTTATGTACCGTCAAGCCTGGGAGACGGCGGCGATGGCGGTCAATCTGCTGGACATTCAGGAGGAAGCGCATGGCTGATACCATCGCGAAGGCGGCTTTGGTGATGACCGTTATCAACGTCGCGAGCCGCATATTGGGCTTTGCCAGGGAAACGGCCATCGCGGGCGTATACGGGGCGACCGCGTGGACGGACGCGTACCAGGTGGCGTATACGCTGCCTTATTTTTTGCAGACGGTGCTGGGCATGGCGCTGGTATCCTCCATCGTCCCGCTGGTGACCCGGCGTTTGGCCCGGAACGAGCGGGAGGCGGCCTGGGACGCGGCGAACGCCGCCATGAGCTGGGTGCTGCTGCTGATGACCGGGCTGTCGGCGCTGGGAATGGCCTGCGCCGGTCTGCTGGTGCGTCTGACGGCGCCCGGCTTTGACGCGGCCACCGCGGCGGCGGCGGTGCGCATGACCGTGATTATGTTCCCTTCCATTATTTGTATGGGATTTGGCCAGATGACGACGGGGATCTTGAACGCCAACAAATCCTTCGCGGTGGCGGCTTTCGCGCCGGGGTTCTCCAGCCTGATCATTGTGGGAGGGGTGCTGGCCGCCGGGGGGCGGGGCATCGACGCCCTGGCCTGGGCCACCCTTGTGAGCTTTGCCGGCGCCATGGCCATCCAGATTCCCGCGCTGTACCGCACGGGATACCGGTTCCGGTTCAGGCTCGACCGCCGGAATCCCGAGGTCAACCGGATGTTCGCGGGGCTTTTGCCGATTTTTATCGGGACGGCCACCAACCAGATTTATCTGGCGATCAACCGCTTCTTCGCGTCGGGGCTTGCGGAAGGGAGCATTTCCGCGTTGAATTACGCGGGCAAATTAATGACCCTGCCTTTGAATATTTTTGTGCTGGCGATATCTTCGGCTATCTTCCCTTCTCTATCCGAAATGGCGCTGGATAAGGACAAAGGGGAACTGGGGCGGACGCTCCGGAGGGGCTTGGTCCTGGTACTCCTGATCACGCTGCCTGCCGCCGCCGGTTTGATGGCGCTGAGAACGCCCATTGTGCGGCTCTTGTTCCAGAGGGGCGCCTTTGACGCCGATGCCACGCGCATGACGGCCTCCGCCTTGCTGTGGTTCGGGCCTGGCATGGGCGCCATGGCCGCCAGTCAAATACTGACCCGGGCTTATTACGCCCTGGGCGACGTAAAGATCCCTCTGGCGGCCGGGCTCGCTTCCATCGCGGTGAATATTCTGGCCAGCGTATTGTTTACGGGATCCATGGGACAGGGAGGGCTGGCGCTGGCCAATTCCCTGGCCAGCCTGTTCAACGCGCTCTGTATGTTTGTGTTCCTGCGCCGCAAATTGCGCCTGTGGACGAAGGTGGGCATATTGGGCTCGCTGGGGAAGGCGCTGGGCGCGGCCGCCGCCACCGGCGCCGCGGCTTACGCCGTGTCAGCCTTCCTGGAAGCGATGCTGCCCGGCGGCGGGATCGCGCTGGTGCTGCGGGTGGGCGCCTCTGTGGCGGCGGGGGGAGCGGTCTATTTTTTGGCGCTGTTTGTCTTGCGGGAAGAAGAGTGGACAGGCTTCATCGGGCGGCTTTTTGCCGGACGGCAAAAAAATCAATACAAAAAGTTAACAAAATGAGTGGAGGAAAATAAGCCGCAAAAAGCAAATCAAAGAGTCGAATCTAAGGAGGCGGATATGACACAATTGATTCCAATAGATCGAATTATGGAGATGCTGCCCCACCGGTATCCCATGCTGCTAGTCGACCGGATCCTGGAGATCGAGCCGGATCAGCGGATTGTGGCTTTGAAGAATGTCAGCGCGAACGAGGCGTTCTTCCAGGGGCATTTCCCGGGCAGGCCGGTGATGCCGGGCGCGCTGATTCTGGAAGCCCTGGCCCAGGCCGGCGCTTGTCTGGTATTCTTCCGGGAAGAGAACAGAGGCAAATTGGCGTTCCTGGCCGGCGTGGATCACGCCAGATTTAAGCGGCCGGTGACGCCCGGGGACCGGCTGATTCTGGAGATTGAAGCGGTTCATCTGCGGAAAAGCTTCGGAAAATGCCGGGCGAAGGCTTTGGTGGATGGGGAAGTTGCCTGTGAGGCGGAATTAATGTTTGCCTTGGAATGACGAAACTGGTATACTGAAGCAGACAGCAAGATGTATGTCATAATGGATTTGAGGAGGCTTTTTGTTATGAATGTTTTCATGCCGCTGGCGGTCGCGTTTTTGTTTACGCTTTGTTTGACGCCTGTCGTCAAAAACATCGCTTTGCGAACCGGCGCGGTAGACCGGCCCGGCGAGAGAACGGTTCACTCGGGGATCATGCCCCGCCTGGGCGGGTTGGCGATCATTGCCGGTTTTTGGACAGCGGTGTTTTTGACTCAGAGAATGACTTCGGGGCTTTGGGGATTTTTTGCCGGATCCATGCTGATCTTGGCTGTGGGCATTTGGGACGACGCGGTAAGGGTCAAGCCCTGGATGAAGCTGGTGTTCCAGGTTCTGGCGGCTGTTTGCGTTATGGCGGGCGGGATTCAGGTCTCCTTTGTGACCAATATCTTTTTCGGCGGCGTGCTTCCGTTGGGCTGGATCGGTTATCCGATGACTTTGATTTGGATCGTGGGCGTGACCAACGCCGTGAATTTAGTGGACGGGCTGGATGGGCTGGCGGCCGGCGTATCGGCCATTGCCGCGCTGACCATCGGCGTCATCGCCTGGATGGAAGGCATGCAGACGATGGGGATGCTGGCGCTGATTCTGGCCATGTCGGTTCTGGGCTTTTTGAAATATAATTTCTATCCCGCCAAGATTTTTATGGGGGATACGGGTTCGCTGTTCCTGGGATACGCTCTGTCTGTTCTGGCCATCGTCGGACTGACGAAAACGGTTACGGTGATTTCCCTGTTCCTGCCTGTGGTGGTGCTGGGCATTCCCATTCTGGACACCGCTTACGCCATTGTCCGGAGATATTCGTCTCACAAGCCGATCTTCAGCGCGGACAAAGATCATTTGCACCATCGCCTGATGGCGGTGGGATTGAGCCACAGGAATACCGTCCTGGTCATTTACGGCGTCAGCGCGATCTTGGGCGCTTCCGCCGTGTGGATATCGATTCTGTCCGCCGCCCGGGGAATGATCGTGATGGCTGTGGTTACGGCCGCGGTGTTCTTCCTGGCGAACCGTGTGGGCATTTTGAGCCGGAAGGCGATTGCGTCCAAGCCGGACGCGCGTTGACCCTGCGGATAAGGATTCGTTAAATAATAAGATGAGATAATTTCACGCCGCAATTTCGTCGCCGGACAAGGCGGAGGAAGGAGGCATACCCGGGGTGGTATGGCGACTGACGACAACGCAGTCCGAC
>JAISDM010000243.1 GCA_031264885.1 Peptococcaceae bacterium
CAGATCAACCCCGGAACAACGCATCCGTAGGGGCGGCATCCTGCCGCCCGTCCCCGTCCGGGAACCATCATATCTTGTCATTCCGGGCTTGTCCCGGACTCCACGTGCCTTCTTTCGCATTTCAGATCAACCCCGGAACAACGCATCCGTAGGGGCGGCATCCTGCCGCCCGTCCCCGTCCGGGAACTATCATATCTTGTCATTCCGGGCTTGTCCCGGAATCCACGTCCCTTCTTTCGCGTTCCGGGTCAAGCCCGGAATCACACATCCGTAGGGGCGGCATCCTGCCGCCCGTCCCCGGTAAACGCGGCCTTCCCCCTTCAAAATCCCCCGCTGAACATGTTCTGCGGCTTCACCTTAGCCGGGTACCTCTCGCACGCCTCCGTATCAATATCTATACCGAGCCCCGGCGCGTCGGATACGAGAAGATACCCATCCTCGATTACCAGCTTCTCATTGGTCACCACAGCCCGGCGCGGCGTGTCCTTTATCATCTCCAGAGACTCAAAATTCGGCAGCGTCGCGCAGACATGCGCCGCCGCTGCCGTCGCGATGGGACCGTTCGGATTGTGAGGCGCGATCTGAATGCTATGCACCTCAGCCATGGCGCCGATTTTTTTGAGCTCGCTCATGCCGCCCGAATGCAGCAAATCAGGCTGTACATAATCCACCCCGTTTCTGTCGATCAATTCGCGGAACATCGTTTTGCCGAACAAACGCTCCCCGACCGCCGCAGGCACCGGACTGTGCTTATGAAACTCAATCGTATCCTGCACAATATCGGTAAACACAGGCTCCTCCATGAAAAACGGCTTGAAAGGCGCCAGCTCCCTCGCCACCTTGAGCGCCGTGTGGACATTGAAACGGCCGTGCGCCTCAATCAGCAAGTCCACATTGGGCCCGACCGCTTCCCGGATGGCCCCGAGAGCGTTCACGGCGCGATCCATAGCCTCGTGCGTGATGGTGATCCAGCTGTCCCCGAAGTAATCCCATTTGAGCGCCTTCGCGCCGCCTTCAACCGCGGCGCGCGCGGCGTCCGCGAACTCCTCCGGCGTCTTCGCCCCGGCCGCCCAGCCGTTCATATATACCTTAATCCTGTCATTTACCTTGCCGCCGAACAATTGATAAGCAGGCATATTGTACAGCTTCCCCGTGATATCGACACACGCCGTTTCAATGGCGGCGATCGCCGAAAGCGTACAGGGATCCGTGTGCCAGTACGTCTGACGGAAACATTCCAGGAACATCCGCTCAATCCGCGTAGGATCCGCGCCGATCACATAGGGCCGGATATCCTCAAACGCCCCCATCGTCGCGTTCGTCTTCCACTCAACAGTCGCCTCCCCGACCCCGTACACACCCTCATCCGTAAACACCTTGACAAATATGTAATTCCTGTACGACGCGCTCACCGCGTAAGTCTTGTAATCCACGATTTTCACAATACCCGATCCTCCCTTTCATTCAGTCACATCCAAAAAGCCGTCATTCCGGCAAAAGCTGTCATTCCGGGCTTGTCCCGGAATCCAAACGCCGCGCGGCCGATATATCATTCATTATAACGCATACGCTGTCGAATCACCAGAATTTCTTTGAACGTCTGTAGGGGCGGCATTTTGCCGCCCGCCTTCGATAGACAGAATCTTTAAACTATAATAAATGCAAATATTTGGATTGATTAATCGTTCGCCCGGGTTTACAATATGAGTATCAGAAAGGGGATGTCTTTATGAACTTATTTGATCTCAAAGGTAAAATCGCGTTGGTCACCGGCGCCTCGTCAGGACTCGGGGTACAATTCGCGAAAGCCCTGGCGGGACAGGGCGCGGATCTGGCCATCATAGCCAGAAGACAGGAGAAACTGGAAGAAGCCAAGAAAACAATCGAAGCCATGGGCGTCCGCTGCCTGGCCGTCAAATGCGACGTGCTGAACACAGACAGCATCAAAGCCGCCGCAGCCCAAATCAAAACCCATTACGGTCGGATCGATATTCTTGTGAATAACGCCGGCACCGCCCGGTCGAACCCCGCCGAATCCCAGAGCGACGACGATTGGAACGCCGTCATCGACACCAATCTGAACGGCGTATACTTCGTCGCCCGCGAAGTCGGCAAAGTCATGATCGAGCAGAAATACGGCAAGATCATCAACCTGGGCTCGATACATAGCAGCGTCGCCATGTCCACCAGCCCGCTGAACGCCTACTGCGCCTCAAAGGGCGGCGTCCAGATGCTGACCAAGGCGCTGGCCGCCGAATGGGCCAAGTACAACATCACCGTGAACGCCATCGGGCCGGCTTATTTCCCCTCCGAAATGACCGACGCCGTTCTCAGCAACCCCGCCTTTGATCAGGTGGTCAAGACCTACTGCCCCATGGGCCGTCCCGGCAAATCCGGAGAATTGGACGGCGCGGTCATCTATTTCGCCTCCGACGCCTCCAGCTACACCACCGGCCAGCTCCTAAGCATCGACGGCGGCTGGACAGCGATCTGAGACAGTCTCTCTCAACAATACGGCCGCCGGAAACAGCGCCAAACAAAAGATAAGCCGCCCGTTATGGCGGCTTATCTTTGTTATGCCCCCGGATAGTTTACATTTTTCAACACCACAGTAAAAGAAGAACTCGTAGAATAAAACTCCGGCTGGAACCGCTCAGAATATCCCGGCAGTTTTTTTGTCTCATTTACGATTTTTTCCAGCCCGCTCCCGCGGCGCTCCATATATTTCATACGGTGGAACAAATCCGCGATGTTCGGGTTGCGCCGTTCGGATTTAAGCCGCTCGATGTCCAGTTCCTGAATCATCTTGCCGCCGTACATCCCGCCCGGCGAAGAAATTTCCACACGGTCGTCGTAAATATCTATGTGAATCTCGCTGCCCAGAATCAAGTAATCCCGGTGAATCAGAGCGTTCACCAGGCATTCAGTCACGGCGCGCTCCGCGTAATCCGGCTTGTCAACGCGCCCCATCGCCTCTTTCACAAAACGGACCTTGGTATTGTTCTTTATAAAGTCTCTGCCGCTGCCCAGGAGATAAATAAGGTTGCCCTCGTATTCCTTGTCGTCCAGCGCGTCGTCAAAGATCGAACCCTTGCGCAAACCGCTCCACCGCGTACAAAACAGCCGCGAGTTATATACGATGTGCTGATCGGTCAGCAGCGACCCGGCGCGCGTCAAGTAACCGTCCCCGTTCGCCAGCCCGAATGAAACATAATCAGTCGGCTCAAAGCGCAGACGCGATCTTTGAAGGTAGGTAGCCTCCAGGAGCGTGAAGCTGTAATCGTCTTTCTTATATTCCGTCACTATTGAATCAAAGGTGCGGTTGCCGCCTTTGAGAATCAGCTCATTGAGGATGTGGTCGGGCGCGGGAACACTTTCACTGCCTATGCGAATGTATGCCCGCTTGATCCCGTCCGCCGAATAGTAATAAGGCGTGCTGCGCCCGGCTTTCACAACGAGCGCCAGAATGTCTTTGCCGCACTCGGAATGAGGCGTGAGGATAAAATCCGGCAGAGGGGTAATCCGCGCTTTGATCCTGTCGCTGATAAACTCCGCGTCAGATTGCGCGTCAGCTAATCCAATCACGCGGCTGTCATTCCCAACGCCGAAAAAGAGGGTGCCGCCGATGCCGTTGGCAAACGCGCCCACGCTCTTCAGCCAGCTAACCGGCTTGCCGCGTTCCAATTCACTTTTGAATTCATACTCAGTAGCTTCCGCGATCAAAGACAAAATCATAACTCGCCTCACCTCTTTCCTCATTGCCTACATGTTACCTTCTCTACTTCTCACAGCCAATCGTATCAATTGATTTGAAATCTTGATAGTCCTCCTCATCAAACGTCCCGGCAAACGAAAGCAGCTTTTCCTTGATCCGTTGGGTACGCCTCGCCTATTTTTCGCTCACAGTCATCTTCATCATAACACTCGTCCCTGTTAAACTTATAGCCGCTTGGTATTTCCACAGGATTAGCGCCGGCAATCGAAAAGAGTTTGCCACAGCTTCCTGACCATCCGTTCTAATACTAATCCGAGCCATTCTTTATCGCCTCTAAGCGCATTGTATACCAAAAACAACGCAATGTCGAGTGTAAAGCTTATGTCGTCCCCGTCATTCCGGGCTTGTCCCGGAATCCAAAAATGATAAACAAACAAAGGAACCTGGATTCTGGAACAGGCCCAGAATGACAAAATTGTGATAGTTTTCGGACGGTCCCGGGCGACAGGATGCCGCCCGCGTTATACACGGTATCGTAGGGGCGGCATTCTGCCGCCCGTCTTTCCCCAATGCCGCTTGGGGTTGGGATAGCCACAATGAACGTCCCTTCTATGGCTATACGGGGGATATGACAGCAAAGACCGTTCCCGGATCAAGTGGCGTTGCCCGCGTGTCCTCGGTAAATGCGAAGCCAGCGAGGCTTGCGATAGCTGCTCACATTCCTTATACGGCAGGGTCGTCTACACCAAACCCGAGTGGGATTTGCGTATTTTTACCAGAATCACCCGGGGCAGCGAACGTTTTAAGGCGAAGATGAAAGAGCGGACTGCCGCCGAACGGGTCAACAACCGGATTTTACATCACTATGGGCTGGAAAACGCCAAAGTGCGCGGTAAAAAAAGAATTTCGTTCTTTGCTGCCCTCGCCGGCTTTAATGTCCACCTTGACGCGCAACTCACCGAGTTAAAAGCCAGGGGCTCGTTTGATTTTAACGCTATCTTCGGCATCGAAGCTGTCGCTTAATACTGCGATTCCATATTTTTTAAAAATCTGCTGACGGCAGGTTAGCTTTGCTATGCCCTTTTTGTCCGTTTTTTCCTGTGCTCGAGATTTTTACCTGTTTCTTCGGTTTTCACTTTACCCTTTGGGACGCTCCTTCTTCATTGGATTTTCGAGGACACTCAAGTTAATTTCATGTCCGCCGCGCGCGCGAACGTGCAAACTTCCGCGCAAAACCGTGCGAAAAAACACAGATCGTTGTGACGCGGCGTGCTAATTAACACTTTTTCAGCAAGGATCCCTGAGTTCACGCCATTTTTAGCACACTTCCCCGCGACGAAGCGTGTTAATCAGCACAGTCTTCGCGCAAAACTGTGTTATTTAGCATACTTTTGCGCGACGTTTTGCGCGTTTTGACCTATTGCGGCCAAATCTTTCATCCATAAGTGAAAACGCCGCCGGGTCTGTTTTACCCATTTTCAATCGCCTCCGTTCAGTTCCCGCTGTATGTATTTCGGCAGTTTCGCCACTGCCACATCATAGGCATGGTCGATCATCCGCAGGATTTCTTCGTCGGACACTGTTCCGTCCAGATTAACCGTATTGAAATGCGGCTGCTGAACGGGCGGACAGTGCCAGCCCCGCGTCACCGATCCGGGATAGGCGCTCCGATAATAGGCCGCCGAATCCGGGCGGCAATTCAACGTAACCTTTTCCTCGCCGCGCAATATGAACGGCTGCGCGAAGATGCGCCCTTTCGTCTGAGACGGCGCTTTTACCTTGACGACCGGGAATATGGGGTTGAACGGGTAATCCAGATAAGCGCCGGTTTTTTTGAGGCAGTAGTCGGTGATCTCCTGGAGCGTCACGGTGTCCTCCTTATTACATTCCTCCATATTGTTTTGCCGCTGAATCCGTGCGGTTGAGTTCATTATACTTTATGTATAGGTCGAATTTTTGTTATTTCCGGACGGTCCCAGGCGGCAGAATGCCGCCCCTACAGACGCGTTATACACGGTATCGTAGGGGCGGCATCCTGCCGCCCGTCTTTAAACAACCGCGGATTCCTAAACCAGACTAAACTGCGAATCGCAGATTTTATAAAAATAAATTGCTTTTTATGAATCCTTCACACCTCTCCGCGATTGAAAAGTGTGGCGAATGTAGACAGAATTTGCAATAGGGAATTACGCTTCATTCCGTTATGTCCGCAAAATCAATCTCGTATTTTTTGCCGTGATGAAACAGTACGCCGTCGGACAGGCGAATACGCAGGACGCAAGTATTGGGGTCGCTCTCATCGGTATGGCCGTTGTCGTACCATTCCGCGAAAACCGTCCGCAGTTTGGACATAATTTCCGCATTCTTCTCATCACGGACATGTCCGAGGTTCTCTCCGGCGCCATGCCCCGTGAGCCATTCTCCGCAAACGCCCACCTGGGGGTTTTTCCGTATTTGCGTCATCTTATTGGAAAGCGCGTTGGTTATGGTATAAAAGGCGCCGTCCTCATAATAGCTGTTCACAATACGCACCGAAGGGCGGCCACTGTCCGCGGTCGCGACAGAGAGCAGCGTATCGCAGCCAAATCTTTCATCCATAAGTGAAAACGCCGCCGGGTCTGTTTTACTCATTTTCAATCGCCTCCGTTCAGTTCCCGCTGTATGTATTTCGGCAGTTTCGCCACTGCCATATCGTAAGCGTGGTTGATCTTCGCCGGCAAGCCAATCTTTTCCAAACTCAGCCTCCGCTTCCGCAAGATTCCAACCGCCTTGAATCAGGAAGTCCGCGCCCATCATCTAATGTATTGCCGCCGAATCCGTTCGGTTAAGCCCATTATACTTTATGGAGTGCGGGAATTCAATGATATTTTGACCCTTCCCGCGATTCACGGTTTGGAAAAATCCCCCTCCGGGTCAGGACACGGGTTCAGCCTGCGCGTCTGGCGCCGCGCCCGTCGCTCAGCCATCCATGGCTGCTCCGGCATTCGGGCATCCGTGCCCATCAACTTCACCACGTGCCTGCCCAGTCTCACACTCCGGGTTGGGACACGGGCTCAGCCGGCGCGACTAAAGCCGCTTGGCTTCACCACGTGCCCGCCCCATCTCACCCTCCCT
>JAISDM010000265.1 GCA_031264885.1 Peptococcaceae bacterium
TGCTGAGGGCAGAGAAATATCGACCGATTCTGTCCTTATCATAGTCATTGTCGGCATGTTTGAACTCTATGACCTCGTTTTCCCAGTTGGCAATCAGCCCTTGCAGGGTCAGAAGCAACTCGTCATTCAGTTTTCGGTCGATCGTCGTCAATTCCATTCACCCATTTGATATTATATACCCTTCAATAGGAATCTGTCGATAAAATTTTGCACAGATCAATTGGGCATAAAGCCTGTGAACCGGCTCATAGAGCCGGTTCACAGGATTTATATTTTGGGATAAGCGTGTTGTGAAATGAATGCTTTCTCAGGATTATTTTATATTGCGGCGCCGATTGATTCAATTTCGAGATATATCATAATCAAAAAACGGCATTTCACAGATGTCGGAATTTAGTTTAACATGAATATACGGAAATTTTACTTAAAACAATTAACTCAATTTTCTGACCCGAAATCATAGAAAGTGAGGATTTGGCAATGCAGCTTTTTACCCCCATCAAGATTGGCGCGGTCGAACTAAAGAATCGGATTGTTATGCCGTCGCTAACCAATCATTTCGCGAAAGACGGTTTTGTGATGGAGCAGGCTGTGGAGTATTACAGCGTCCGCGCCAGAGGCGGCGCCGCTATGATTTGCGTGGAAGACGGAATTGTGGAATTCCCCCGCGGAAACAATGTAAATGAGCCGGTGGCGGTTGACGACGATAAATACATACCCATGCTTTCCAGGCTGGCGGCGGCGATCAAGAAGAACGGCGCCGTACCGGCTATACAGCTGTCCCACGCGGGGAGAAGAGCGGGGCGGCCTGTCAACGCGAAAGGCGAGATGGAAACAACCCGGGGCTTTATGCCGGTAGCCCCTTCCATGATCGGGCATCCCAGACCGGGATTCATAGTGCCGCGCGAGCTTGAGATCTCTGAAATAGAGGAACTGGTCGAAAAATTCGGGCAAGGCGCCCGCCGGTGCGTTGAAGCGGGTTTCGAAGTAATCGGCCTGCATTGCGCGCACATGTACTTGTGCGGCGAATTCCTTTCCCCCTGGGCCAACATACGAACCGACAAATACGGCGGCTCTTTGGAAAACCGTATCAGGTTTGTTTTGGAAATATTAGCGAGAATGCAAAAAGAAATGAACGGCATTCCTCTTATGATGCGCATGAACGGTGTGGAGCCGCCCGGCGGGAATACGCTTGACGACATACGGGAAATAGCTCGCAGAGTTGAATCGGCGGGCGTGAAGGCCATCAGCGTTTCCGCCGGATTTGGCCCCGTGATCAAGTTTAGAAATATCGTATCCACCCAGGCGCCCATAGGAACACCCGAGGGAGTACTGATGCCTTACGCCGAGAATATCAAAGCGGGGGTGTCGATTCCCGTGATGGTAGGCAACGCGATCCGCGATCCCCAATATATGGAGCAGGCTATCCGCGAAGGCCGGTGCGACATTATTACGCTGGGCCGCCCGCACATCGCCGATCCGGAATGGGTCAACAAAGTCAAAGCCGGCCGGGAAGAAGAAGTGCGTCCGTGTATCTGCTGCTGCCAGGGCTGTCAGGGTTCCGTCATGAAGGGAAAACCCATGACCTGTATCCTTAATCCACTGGTCGGCAAGGAAGCCGATCCGGAATTACGGATCACCAAAACAAAGGATCCCAAGAAGGTTCTCGTAATCGGAGCGGGGCCCGCGGGACTGGAAACCGCTCTCACCGCGGCCGCGAGGGGTCATAATGTGACAGTGTGGGAGAAGGACGGCCAAATCGGCGGAACCCTCCGCCTGGCTGAGATTCCGCCCCGTAAGGACGTGTTGCGCAAAGTCATAAGGTACTTTGAGAACCGCGTGAAGAATCTCCATTTGAAGATCGAATACAACAGAGAAGCCACCGAGGAGAATGTGGACGCTTTCCGACCGGACGTGGTGGTGGTGGCGGTGGGCGGAAAAAGCTTTGTTCCGCCCATCAAGGGGATCGACAGCAGTATTGTTCACATGGCTCACGATGTGCTGAGAAACAGCGGTATAAACGCCAAACGGGCAGTGGTCGTCGGAGGCGGGCAGGTCGGCATTGAACTGTCGGAGTATTTGGCCGAAAGAGACGCGCAAATTACAATTGTTGAGATGCTGGACGCTGTAGGCGGAGATATGTACCTTGTGACCTAACAGCAGGTTCTGTTCAGCCTTGAAGATCACAACGCGCGCGTCGTCACGGGCGCGAAGGCCAAAAAAATCGATTCCAGCGGCATATGGATAGAGAAAAACGGGGTTGAGGAGTTTTTGCCGGCAGACGCCGTGATTATATCCGCCGGACTGAGACCCCGGAATGAACTTGCGGAAGCGCTGAAGAAGCGGCTGGCGGAGACAGCGGTGTACTCGACGGGCGATTGCTCCGAGACAGGCGATATTATGAGCGCCATACATTCCGCGTATAAATTGGGGCTGGCAATATAACAGGAGGAGGGAACCAAGGGTTTTTTGGAGAGGGAAAAATGGATTGAGGAGATGATCAGGCGTGTTCTAACATTTGACTGGGTTATTCCGCTGTGTTTTGTTGCGATAAATTTTTAAGTGAAAGCGCGCACAGGGGTTTCCCCATTTGTGCCTTTCCCAGAAAGGAACGATCAAACAATGCCAAA
>JAISDM010000214.1 GCA_031264885.1 Peptococcaceae bacterium
CGCGTCCGCTTTCCGCAGGCATTCCTGGTATTCTTTCTCGGGCACACTGTCGGCCACGATGCCCGCGCCGGCCTGAACATACACCTGGCGATCCTTCAAAACCGCCATTCGGATGCCGAGGCACAGGTCCATGCCGCCGGTAAAATCAATGTACCCTACGGCGCCTCCATAAGCGCCGCGTTTGGTATTTTCTACACTGTCGATGATTTCGCACGCCCGTTTTTTCGGCGCTCCGGAGAGGGTTCCGGCAGGCAGCACCGCGGCCATTACGTCCAGAGCGCCGAAGCCCTTCGCGAGCCGGCCGGTGACCTTGGAGGCGATATGGCACACATGGGATAATTTTTTGACGCCGCGGTATTCTTCCACTTGGACGCTGCCGAATTCGCAGATTTTGCCCAAATCGTTCCGGCCCAGGTCTACCAGCATGTCATGTTCGGCCAGTTCTTTCTCATCGCGCAGGAGCTGGTCGATGAACCGGTTGGTTTCGGCGTCGTCGGGGGTTCGGGGGCAGGTTCCGGCCAGGGGATAGGTGCAGACGGCGCCGTTTTTGAGGGAAACCAGGGTCTCGGGGGAAGCGCCGGCCAGTTCCATATCCTTGAACTGTATGCAGAACATGTAGGCGGATGGGTTGGTGGTCCGCAGCACCCGGTAGGTCTGCAGCAGGTCTCCGTCATAAGGGGATTGGAACCGGACGGAGGGGACGCATTGAAAAATATCGCCTTCAAAGATGTGATTCTTGACCGTTTCCACCGCGAGGCAGAAGGCGTCCTGCGAGAAAGAAGGGGTGAAGTCCGGCGCGGGGCCGGGGGATGGCGCTTTGCCGGGGTCAGGCGACGTGATCAATTCTTCCATGTCTTTGAGGACGCGGACGCCTTCGTGGTAGCTGCGGTCCAGGTTTTTCGCGGGAATGTGGGCGACTAGCTGGATTTTTTGCCGCAGATGATCGAAGGCCACCACTTTGTCAAAGAGCATCAGCCGGAAGTCGTGGGAACCGATCTCGTCCCGGTCTGTCAATTGGAGCGTGGGTTCGACGCAGCGGATGTACTCATAAGCGAAGTAGCCCACGAATCCCCCGGTGAACGGCGGCAGGTAATCGATCGAAGGGCTTTTGTATTGGCCGGTCAATTCTTTCAAAATGGCGTGGGGGTGGCCTTGACGGGTTTCTGTCCCGTTTTTTTGGGTGATGGTCACGGTGTCGCCGATCCCTGAGATCTCCATCACCGGGCCGTAGCCCAGGAAAGTGTAGCGGCCCCAGTTATCCCCGCCGGGAGCGCTTTCCAGGATATAGGATTCCCGGCCTTTGGCCCGAATGGCTCTCAGCACCTCCACAGGTGTTTTCAGATCCGCGTACAGTTCCGTCATGATGGGGACTAGGGTGTGTCCTTCCGCCAGCTTTCTGGCTTCCTCCAATGTGGGTTGAATCATGCCGCGCCTCCTTTTGGATTGATGTTGATGTTTGTTATACAAAAATTCGCCGCGCAAAAAAACCCGTCCTTGATCTGTATCGACATATCCATACAGATCAAGGACGGGGCTGTTCCCGCGGTGCCACCTTGATTCGCGGATCCGGAAATCCGCGCCCTCTGCGGAATACGAAGGCGCCGCGCGCGTACGCCTTTCGGCGTCCGCGGAATACCCGCAGCAACCGGTATATTCCTCGCAACTGACGTATGCGTCACGTCGCAGAATACTCGAAAGAACGATCGGCTCAGCTGCCCGAGCCGGATGATTCCTTCTTTGACTGCGCCCTCCGCGGGCCATTTGATGCGCTGCGTCGCGCCGGATTCTCAGCGTCCCGGCTCTCTGTGGCTGCACGATGCACCTTTATCTCCGCTTCAACGGTTTATCACTGGTTTATGAAATTAAAGCTATTCTAAAAGTTTGCCGCCCATTTGTCAAGAGGGAATTTTTTGACGGCTTTCCTTGCGCAGATATCTTTATTATGCTATAATTACGACATAACTAGAGCATAATTTTTCAACGGAGGGCAAAATGATACAAATAAAACCGTCGGCGCAGATCCGCAATCATTACAAGGACATTGCCGAGCTGTGCAAGACGACCGGGGAACCGGTCTATCTTAGGACCTGTTAAGAAATAACTTGGCATCTTACTTGTCTTTTTGCCGCCTGTCCGCGTCAGCAAACCCCTTGCGTAGCGTTGCTACGCGGCGGCCTTTGCTTCCTTGACAGACGACAAAAATACTGCGTTATCTGTTCAAGTTATTTCTTAACAGTTCCTTACCAACAATGGAGAAGGCGAGTTAGTCGTCATGTCTATCGAAGCGTTCGACCGGCGGGATACCGAATTGAGGATACAGCGGGACTTGCTTCGGCTGGAGCTGGAAAAAGCAAAAGGATTCGCGGCCTATACCGCATTGGATGATTTTGAACGTGAAATGAACATGCTCATTGAAGCGGCGGAAAAACGAAGGATTGCCGCCGATGAATGAGACAGAACCTTATACGCGATTTGCGGCAATGACTGTTTCAGGGAGTGGCGCTCTACAGAAGCTCCCGTTGGCTCTACCACACTGTCCGAAAAGGCGCCCATCGTCATTCCGGGCTTGTCCCGGAATTCAAAAATGATAGACAAAGGAACCTAGATTCTGGGACAAGCCCAGAATGACAAGATTATTGCCGTTTCCGGACGAAGACGGGCGGCAGAATGCCGCCCCTACGGTACCGTGAATGACGCGTATGTAGGGGCGGCATTCTGCCGCCCGCCTTTGGCTGCCGCGAAATACCGGATTGTGGGTCGCGGGCGGATCATATCATAAGATATTCTTCGCTCCGCAGCAGTTCCACTTCGATTGTGTCGCCTTTTTTGTATCCGGCGCCGCCGATTTTGGATATATACAGGGCGTTGGAGGCCATCATGGAGGACATGGTGGCGTTGTTCCGGGAGCAGGGGCGGACGGTATAGCCGCCGTCTTCGTTCCGGCGGACCTGAACCTTGCAGAGGATTTCCATAGCCGGCGGACAGGACAGATCCTCCGTCAGGACGCCTGTGACCTTCTGGCGCCGGAGAGGGGGGACGGATAAACAGTGGGCGACGATGGGGCGGACGAACCAGTCCAGCCCATAGAAAGCGGCCAGCGTGGGGCCGGAGATGTTGACGACGGGTTTCCCCCCGACGATCCCGGCGCTCATGGGGCGTCCGGGCGCCGCCGCTATCCCCTGAAAGATCAGCTCGCCCTCGGCTTGGATCAGCCGGACGCCGTAATCCTCGTCTCCTTTGGACGATCCGCCGCTGACGATGACGATGTCGCTTTCCGCCAAAGCCCGGCGCAGGGCTTCTTTCAGGGCGGGGAGGTCGTCTTTGACGATGGGGTAACAGATGGGCCGCGCACCCATCTCATTTAGCGTATGTTCCGCCATGATGCTGTTGGAGTCGATGTTTTTGCCCCGGGACAAAGGGGTTCCCGCGGGGATCAGTTCGCTCCCCGCGGGAATGAACGCCACCCGGGGTTTCTTGTAAACGGGAACCTCCGTGACGCCGCCTGTGGCCAAAACGGCTAAATCGGCGGGACGGAGGGGGAGGTTCTTTTCCATCAGGAGATCGCCTTCTTTGACCATGCTGCCCGGCCCGCGGACGTTGGATCCGGCGCTCACTTGGGTTTCGGGGCTGATCCGCGGAGCGTTCCGCGAATCGAAGGTGATGTTTTCGATGGGAATGACCGCGTCGAAACGGTCGTCGAAATCATCCCCGGTGTCGGCGCGCGCGTAGTCCACGCCCAGGATCCATTGGGAAGTATCCGGGATTCCGTTCAGAAACCGGGATGAATCGACGCCGATCCCGTCCATCCCGGAAGCCCTCACCACCGGCAGCGCGTGTCTGGAATATTGGGTTTCGGCCAGGACGCGCCCGCAGGCTTCGGCGAGGGGGATTTGTTCCGTCCGGGGCTGGAAGCTCCAGCTTTGGAAGAACGATTCCAAAGCCTGGGCTCTTGTGGGGGTGTTTAATGTTTTCATGGGGAAAGCCTCCCTAATAGGTAGTGGGGATTGTGACGAAATTGTAAAAAAATTGTACTTGATCACGTTCGATAAGTCAACAAAAACAATTTGCGCGGTTACGATTCGCAGTATGGGACGCGTCTATCAAAGACGGGCGGGTGGATGGCGCCCCCACGGCGCGGCGGCGAAAGCAAACGGTGGGGGGGGATGCGGCCCCCCCGGGTACGCGGGAA
>JAISDM010000286.1 GCA_031264885.1 Peptococcaceae bacterium
CGAACACTGTGACAAACAGAGCCAGCAGCGCGACAATTTTAGCCATAAAGAACCCCCCGCGGTGTTTTACATTACATTGACTATACCACATCAGAAGGCGCTTTACCAGTCTATTATAACAGCGCCCGCGATCTCCGGAATCCAAAAAGAGGGAACCTGGATTCCGGGACAAGCCCGGAATGACAAAACAGGGGGCCGGAATGACAAGGTATGATAATTTTCAGGCGGTTCCGGGCGGCAGAATGCCGCCCCTACGGTACCGTGACCATGCGCCCGTAGGGCGGACGGATACCCCAACGGAACCCTTGGCGTGACCGATGCGTTTGTAGGGGCGGCATCCTGCCGCCCGTCCTTGACAGACGCGAATTGAAATTTGTAAGGAGCTCATCTTTATGAAAAGAAATATTTTCCCCCCCCGTTTGACCTTGATGATTTTTTTCGCGCTTATGCTCCCGATTTCGGCGGGCGGATGCCGTTCGGCTCCGTCTCTCACAGAGTTCAGCCGGGAATTCTTCACTATGGATACCATTGTCTCCGTCACTTTGTACGCGCCGGATCAGTCTTTGGCGGACGAAGCCTTCGACGCGGCTCAAGGCGAGTTCTCCCGCGTTCACCAACTGACCGACCGCTTTGCCGCCCAAAATCTGCCGGATCCCAATGTGAGCGATATTTACCGGATCAATCAAAATCCGGGACAGGCCGTTCCGGTCTCTCCGGATACGATTTTTTTGATCCAATCCGCGCTGGAGGTCTCGCGGCAAAGTCAGGGGGCTTTCGACATCGCCATCGGCCCGCTCATGGATTTGTGGGATTTCAAGGGGGCCAAACACATCCCCGCTCAGGCGGAGCTGGACGCCTTGCTGCCGCTGGCGGACGACCGGCTGATTCAGGCGGACGCGGAGGCGGGCGCCGTCACCATCCAGCCGGGCATGGTTCTGGATATGGGGGGGCTGGCCAAGGGTTACGCCACCGACTGCGCGGCGGATGTTCTGCGGGATATGGGCATCCGGCACGCCATCATCAACGCCGGCGGCAATGTCTACGCTCTCGGCCGCAAGCCTGACGGCAGCCCCTGGCGCGTGGGCATCCGGCATCCCCGGAAAGACGGCGCGCTTCTGGGGGTGGTGGAGGCCGCGGATCAGGCGGTGGTTTCTTCGGGGGATTACGAGCGTTACTTTGAGGCGGACGGCGTCCGCTACCACCATATTCTGGATCCCAAAACCGGCCGCCCCGCGTCCAGCGCCATTTCCGTCACGATTGTGAACAGCAAGTCTCTCACGGCGGATTTATTATCCACCACCGTTTTTGTCCTGGGCAGAGAATCCCTGGACGATTTGCTGCCGCGATTTGCCGGGACGGAGGCGCTGGTCATGGACGAGGACGGAATGGCTGTGACCGGCGGTATGAATGATCTGCTGGCGTCCGTGTCGCCCTGATGAGTCATCCCGGGCGGCAGAATGCCGCCCCTACGGATGCGGTATTCCCGGTACCGTAGGGGCGGCATTCTGCCGTCCGTCCCTGACAGACGCGAATTTCCAAGCTGTAACCCTTAATTTTTAAAGTTACAAAAAGTTAGACTTGTTTGATGCGCCCAAAAACGCTATAATAGGAGATATCTTACAAAGGAGGCATCGCTTGTTTTGGCGCAATTAATACAGCGGCTGGCGGGAGATCGGGTTTCGCTGCTTTTGGCGGCTTCGTGTCTTTTGAATTTTTTGTTTTTTTGTGTGCTCATGTTTCGCCTGATCGTTTACCGGCGGCAGCAAAAAGAGCTGTTCCGCGGGAAAGACGCCCAAAGTCTCGAAAGCATCATATTGACTCAGGTATCCCGTGTGGAAATGCTCTCTAAAAGTTTTAACGATATGTCTCACGCGATTCAGATTCTCGAAAAATCCGGGCGAAAAATCTTGAAGCGGAAGGGATTTGTCCGTTATAATGCTTTTAAGGATACCTCGGGGGAGATGAGTTACAGTTTGGCGCTTCTGGACGACGAGGGCGACGGTTTCGTCATCACCGGCATCTTCAGCCGTGAGGAAAACCGCACCTATGTCAAGCAAATTCACGCCTGGCACGGGGAGGCCGGGTCTTTGTCGGAGGAAGAGGAACTGAGTGTCCGCAAAGCGTATAATGACAATACCTGACTTCATAGAAAGGATGATACATGTGAAAAATGTGGTTACATCGACATAAGAAGAAGACCCGCGCCAAATATTGGTCCGTCCTGGTAATACCCGAGCGAGCCTCCGACAGCCGCCGGGATTGGCGCGTCCCAAAGTGGACCGTTAAAGCGGGCGTCCTGACGGTTTTGATTTTGGCCGTATCCGTGGGATTGCTTGTCTGGGACTATATGTTCCTGCGCTCGCTGCGGGCCGTCAACGCGGAATTGCTGGCGATCAACCAAAATCAGGCGGAAGAAATCGGCGAACTCAAATCCGTGTCGGCGTTTTTACAGGAAAAAATGTCTCAGGTCCAGGAATTGGACGATGAAGTGCGGGAGCGCATTACCCTGGTAGGCGACGGGAAGGCGCAGACCGAGGAACGGCTTCTGGTCTCTTCCAGAGACATTCAGGAATCGCTGCCTTCCGGGATCACGCGGACTCTGTCGCTTCCCGACGAATCCGGGGAGAATCTGATGCCGGACAGTCTGGAGGAATTGAAGCAGGAACTGGAAGAAATGAACCGGATGATGACCAATCAGATCGAATCTTTAAATCAGTTGAAATCCGACGTGGAGAAAGAGATTGTTTACGAATCCGCGCTGCCGAACCGGATGCCGATGGAAGGCAAGCTCTCGTCGCCTTTTGGCAATCGGGACAACCCTACCGGCTCAGGCATCAAATTTCACGAAGGCATCGATATTGCCAACCGCTCCGGCACTTCCATTGAGGCGGCCGGGGACGGGGTCGTTACTTATGTGGGCTACCGGTCCGGCTGGGGCAATATGGTGATCGTCTCCCACGGCTTTGGTTATGTCAGTCAATATGCCCATTGTCAAAAGACTTTGGTTGAAATCGGCGAGCAGGTCAAGAAAGGTCAAAAGGTCGCCACCTGCGGCGCCACCGGGAATACGACCGGGTCCCATCTCCATTTCGGCGTGGCGAAAGACGGCAAATGGGTCGATCCCTTGAGTGTGTTAAAGTAGTGTGTTAAAATAGGGAATCACGGGTGTTTCGGCGAGTTTAATCCCTGATCTTCGGGAGGGATTTTGATTCATACAGAGCAAATAATAAGGAGGAAACAAAATGTTAAATAACAAACCAGGTTCTGACGGATTCAATTCTTTCGACACCATCATCGGCAAGGATACGACTTTGGAAGGACGTATCGTTACAGGCAGCACCGTCCGTTTAGACGGTGTGTTTAAAGGTGAGATCATCACCAAGGGCGACATTTTTTTGGGCGACTCGGCAAAAATCGAGGGGGACATTAAAGCGAGAAACGTTTATGTAGGCGGTTTGATTCAAGGGAACGTGGAAGCCTCCGGCAGGGTGGAGCTGAGTTCCACCGCCAAATTATTCGGGCAATTGAAAGTGGGGAACCTGGTCATTGAAGAAGGGGCGATTTTCATGGGCAATTGCACCACTCAGCCCATTTCGCAATCGCCTGTGATCTCGGAACCGGAATCGGAACCGCTTTTGCTTCACGAGAACGACGACTTAATCATGGAATAACGCGGCGGCGGAAGCAGC